>JAFAUR010000707.1 GCA_019243205.1 Acidobacteriaceae bacterium
TCCAAAGCAATCTGCGCAGGAGTCGCCCCCTTGTCTCTCGCGATTTGGCCGACGAGATCGACAAGTGCCTGGTTAGCCTTTAGCGCCTCAGGCGAGAAGCGCGGCACGACGCGCCTGAAGTCCTTCTCGCCGAAGGTTGCATGCTGATCGATCTTTCCGGTGAGGAAGCCCTTGCCGAGCGGACTGAAAGGCACGAACCCAATTCCGAGTTCCTCCAGCAACGGCAGAATCTCCTGTTCCGGCTGACGCCAGAAAAGCGAGTACTCGCTCTGAAGCGCAGTGACCGGCTGAACAGCATGTGCGCGGCGAATGGTCGCGGCAGCGGCCTCGGAGAGTCCGAAGTGCTTCACTTTGCCTTGCTGAATCAAGTCTCTGACGGCGCCCGCCACATCTTCAATCGGTACTTCGGGATCGACACGATGCTGGTAATACAAGTCGATTGTGTCCACCCTCAGCCGCTTGAGTGAACCTTCGACCACTTGCTTGATATGGTCGGGACGGCTGTCGAGTCGGCTCCATCGGGCTTCGCCCTCGTGAGCCGGCTTCCAACCGAATTTGGTTGCAATCACGACTTGATTGCGGAAGGGTGCAAGCGCCTCGCCCAAGAGCTCTTCGTTGGTGTACGGGCCGTAGACTTCGGCTGTGTCGAAGAAGGTTATTCCGCGTTCGACCGCCGCGCGGAGCAGCGAGATCATCTGGTTTCTATCCGGCACAGGGCTGTAGGACCAGCTCATTCCCATGCAGCCGAGGCCGAGAGCCGAAACCTCCAGACGGCTCCGTCCAAGTGTCCGCTTTTGCATTCTGATCACGATCCTTTCTTGGAAGTGCTTCCTGAGCGTTTTGCAAAGATGTCCTTGACCACAGGCAGTGCAGAAAACACCGGCGGCCAACCCGCATAGAAAGCCAAGTGCGTCAGCATCTCGGACGCTTGCTGCTGTGTCAGTCCGTTGTCCATCGCCCTGTTCAGGTGATACGTGATCTGCGGGACGTAACCGGAAGCAATCAACGCACTGACGGTGATGAGGCTGCGGTCACGCGGTGCAAGCGCAGGACGCAACCAGAGATCGCGAAACAGGAGGTCCGTCGTGTATTGAACAACGCCGGGCGCTACAGCCCCGAAGTTCTGCTCGACAGTGGTTGCCCTCTGCCTTTCCGCTTCTTCATTCAATGGGAGTAGCTTGGGCGAGACCTCCGGCAACTGATGGGTTGCAACGCCACGCTGCGCGAACATGTCTTTCAGAATCGGCACCGCTGCGAGCGCGTTCGACCACCCTGAATAGAACGCAAGGTGCAGGACGACTTCAGATAGCTCCGCTGGTGTCACGCCGCAGTCGAGCGCGATATTGAAGTAATGCAGCATGCCGATGGTCTGCATGCGAGCGATCAGAGCGGCAACCGTGATGAGGCTGCGATCCCGCGATGACAGGTCTGGACGCTTCCACAAATCTTCCGTGATTGCCCGCTGTGTGTAACTGGCAAGCGCAGGCGAAACCTTGTGAATGTCGTCAGGTTTTAACGCCGAACGTGGCGTGTTAGTAGATTCCATTTCAGTAACGCTCCCAAACAACTCGCCAGTGTTCATCTGAGCGAGTTGACTTTACAATAAGTTGGTTTCCGGAGAACTCGTACGCGCGCGGCAAGTCTTTGCCGATGAGCGACCGCACGAGTGAGCCTTCGATATGGAACGTGAATGTGTGAGCGGCTTCGTTGACGCTGTAAGCACCCCACGATGCCTCATACCCTCCCGCCGAATACTGCTGAGGCGCAGAGGCGGCCTGTGTCTGCGGATTGCGCTCCATTACCTGCACCGAGGCGTGTCCGTCTGCTGTGAAAACAAATAAGCCGGTGCAATCGACCCTGTGAACTTTGCCGTCTGAACCCGGGCGATCCAGCCAGGCAAGTCGCCATGCTCCTATGAACTTGTTCCGGGCGTCCTCGTTCCGACTTCTGTCCTGGGCGAAGGACATTCCGGCGGCCAGCAGGGCCAACCAGATCGCGATCGTCGTCTTCACTCGCTTTCTCCCCTTCAACTTCAAGCTAGCGGCAATTCGCTCACAGGCGCTTATCTGATCCTGCCGATTCTTTGCCTGATCCTGTTCGACGGCTCGAATTTGTGCACGGGCCGTGGCTTGCGGACGTAGCCTAGAGGAAAGGGCAATCCCTGCGCAATGCCGAAAGTAAACGAAGCATCACACAAACCCAACCTGGCCGAAATGCGAGCGGCGCTGGCCAGCCGGATATCAGCGTTAGCGCAATCGCCAGGGGAACATGCGACGGCGATTCCAGGGCTGTCGGTATTTCGGCGCGTCGAACCAACGGCATGCCGACGTGTCTTTTACGAACCCAGTCTTGCGGTCTTCACACAGGGACGCAAGTTCCTGAACGTGGGCGGAACAGAGTACGTGTGCGATGGAACGTCCTTCGTGCTTTCGGCAATTGATATGCCGGTTCAGAGCCAAGTTGTCGAGGCGTCCGAGAAGGTTCCCTTGCTCTCGATGCTTCTCCGGCTT
>JAFAUR010000711.1 GCA_019243205.1 Acidobacteriaceae bacterium
AGCCCATTGAAACCGCGTCCGGAGGAATAAAAGCACCGCAATATTTTGCGCCCGGTGTGGCTGGAGATCACGGAGAACCTATTGCTCAATACATCCAGGTGGGTTCTTATCTGCTCTCGAACAATTTGTCCGCTAACGCGCATGGGAACGGTTACGCCGACCCGAACATTCTCGTGCCAGCCGTTCTCGACGGCGTTCAGGTCGATAGTGGAGCTTTCAATGTAAGAGAAGGAAATCACGCTGAGAGCTTGTCCGCGGCGTACGTCTTGCGATCGCGCCTCGAGCCGTTTGTCACGCTGACGGGCGATGCGCGGGATGTTGATCTCGTTCTCGGCTTCACGCCAGAAGGGCCTTCCGTCGATTCCTGGTTGGCGATCGAGGCAGCGTATGGAAACGGATTTCTCGATCGCCTCGAGCATCGCCAGCAATACAAGGTGAACGGCTTGCGTACCTGGAGGCCTGGGGCGCATGAAATCACTTTATTCGGAATCGGCTACTACGGCCAATCGTTTGTCCCGGGCCTCGTGCCAATAGACGTCCCCGATCTGCACGACACGATCGATCCACGCCAGAAAGATCAAACTCACACTGGAGAGATCGCCGCGAACGACAACTGGCGATTGACGTCGACGCAGGAGATCCGGCTTTCGAGTTTCTTCCGCACTTACAACTTGGCGCTCTACTCAAATTTCGGCGATGGCCTAATTCGACAAAGTGAGTTTCGTACGGTAGCAGGGGGCAATGCAACCTATACATCGCAGTTGACGAAATCTATCACTCTGCTGGCGGGATTCGATTACCAGCATGACGCGCCACGCCGTCTGGACCTTGATCACTACCTCTCAAACGACCTGGACGTCTATGGACCTTTTGATAAGGTCACATCGAATAACGTCACATTAGGCGATGCCGCCGCGTATCTTGCGATAGACGGCACGGTTGGGCAGCACTTCCGCTTTGACTTAGGCTGGCGCCGCGATGAGATTCGATTCGACAATGTGGACCTGCTGAACGCGGCTAACTCATACACCAAGCTCGTCGGTTTCAACTCGCCCAAGGCGACGGTTTCGTTCATTCCTAGCGAATCCTCTTTGCTGCCATCCGCTTCCCTCAGCTTCGGTGAGGCTTTCTACACGAATGATCCACGCATTGGGACCGGAACCAGCCGTGGAACACCCGTCAGCCGCGCGCACGCATATCAACTCGTGCTGAAAAAACAAATCGCAGGGATAGAATTTCGCTCCGTGCTGGGTCACATGACAACAGAAGCATCACTGGCCAAGATCGATCCAGACACCGGATTGCAGGAGGACGAAGGTCCGGGCAGAAACAAGTTCATCACCATCGCAGGCCGGCGCTATTTCGGTTTCGGGATGCTGGAGGCGTCCATCTCGAAGGCTGATGCCCGCGATCTGAGTACCGGCTTGCCCATACCCGAAGCACCTCGTATGATCGTCGACGTGTTGGGGACGTATAACAAACTGCCATTTCGGCTGCAAGCCCGAGCCGAGTTCGAGGAGGTTGGCAGGAAACCGCTCGGCGACGGGTTCGTGAGCGTGCCTGTCCGGGAATTTCGGGGTTCGGTGATTCGCTCTTTCGATCACGAACGCCTCAATGTAGGAGTGAACTTTCTCCTTGCAAGCGGCTATACGGGTCAGACAACGGAAGTGATCGCCGCCCCCGGCCAGGAGTTCGCAACGGAGCAAGTGACCGGCGTTCGCCTGCCGTCGTACCTGACCCTTTCCGTCACGTATCGATTCCGACAGCACCGTTAGCAGAGCGGGAGCAACCTTGATGAACGTGGCCGCCGTGGGAACCACTTTAATGAAGGGCCGCGCTGGAGGCGCGCTCGCTCCGGTTCAGGAACACCCGATACGTAATGGCGTCCGCGAAGGGAACGAGCGTCAAACGCGCGGGCTCCTTGTTGTACTCGCCGTCGACAAAGTAGGCCTGATCTGCCATCCAGGTGGACGGGAACATCCGTTCGCTCGATTTGAGCGCGGGCGCGACACCTGAGGGAATGAGCCCCGCCTGTCCAAGATCCTTCACGCTCGGATTCAGAGTGACGCCTAACGCGAGCACCTGGGGGCCGCGTTTGATGGCGAGCCCCTGGCCGTTCGGCGTGGATCCCGAGATGAATTCCGCAGTCAAATCGATGTCGAGTTTCACCGTATCGCCCTTCTTCCATTCGCGGGAGATCGTGAGGTATTGACCGGGTTTGCCGAATAGTCGCGAACCGCCGCATTCGGCGACAAACTTCGAGGTCCAATCGGGGACGCGCAGCCGAAGCGGGAACTGGAGATTGTGGTCGGGTTCGATATGGAGCAGGACTTGCCCGGTCTCCGGGAACGATGCTTCGGAGTAGAGTTGAATGTTGCCGCGCCGGTGAAGGCGGACGGTGGCCCGGCCGCCGGTGTATAAGTTGACAGCGACGCCGTTTCCATACCGGCCCCAGGTGACGGAGGGAATCAGGCTGATGCCGCGAGCTATCTCCCAGTCACAAGCGCTCGGCGCTGACGACCAGACTTTTGTTCCATTGAGTGAAACGGAGGGACAGGTTAGTCCGGTTCTGGGGTCCTGACTGGCAAAAAGCTGATTGTAAATTGTCTTTTCCAGTTCAGATCCGTAATATGGGACGCCTGTGATCTCGAGTAGCTGCAAGTTCAATTGCATCCAGGCCACCGTTGCACAGGCGGACGCCGGCGTATTGCTATCCGACCCGGTTCGGATGGCGCCGGTCAAGGTGAGAGTTCTGCTCACAACTGTTCGCCAGAACGCGGCCGCAGCTTGCAAGTAGTTTTCGTCACCAGTAACGCGGCAAAGATCAACAAGGGCGGCCGAGAGACGCAGTTTCTGGATTAAGGCCGATTCGTCGGCCGGAGCATCCGATGGCTTGCCTGCTTTCAACGCGGCATCGGCAATCGCTTTTGCTGCCGCGAGATATCGACTCTCGTTGGTATAGCGAAACAGAACGGTTAAGGGGCCGACGAGGCTGGGATCTGTGTTGGCGGTCCCCTTCGAGATAGCTGAGTTGGCAATCTGCCCGGACAGGTTGAGTGCCTGCCCTTGTCCAGTGATCCGATAGTAGGCAAGGAGGCCCGGTAACCAGGAGGGTGCGCGGGAAGCCTGCGGGGCAGAGAAGAGGACCGCGGCGGCGTGGTCGAGCAGTGTCTTCAGATTAGAATCGCCCCGATACTCGTAAGCGCTCGATGCAATTTCGAGATATTTGGGGGCGGTCTCCACCGTTACTTTCTCGCCAGTCTGCTCGAGGAAGCCTTCCGTGTTGGCACGCATACGAGCGGCGAATAAGCCGATCAGGTTTTCGCTTTCATACGGCATTGGCCGGTACTGATCGACGACCGCGTTGATGACAACAGGCTTCGGCGCGGCCGCCCAAAGTAACTGGAGGGAGGAGAGGGCGACCAAGGCTGCCGGTTTCAGGCGCATAGCGCAACACTAACTGCTTGTCAGTTTATCGTTATACGTTCGCGGCATAGTCGCGCAGCCGTTGGAGTACTGCGTCGCGAGAGGTAAATTGCAAGGCGCGAATTCCCAGCAACTCGGCTCCCTGGACGTTTGTGATCCGGTCATCGAGAAACAGCGTCTGTTCTGGGGACGTGCCGAGCCCTTCCAGGCAGTGCTCGTATATGGCGGGTTCGGGCTTGACGGCGTGAAGCTCGTAGGAAAGCGTTACCTGATCAAAGCCGTCGAGCTTGGAGGTGCGAGTCCGTAGGGCCTCGCCGAGTTCACGAGGCATGTTCGACAGCATTGCAATGCGTTTGCCGCCGGCCCGGAGTTGATCGATCCACTGCCACATCGCGGAGTCGTACTTCATCCAACTCTGAGTGTCGATTTCGGTGAGCCTTTGAATGATTGTGGGAGATAGTTCGGCAGAGTCGCCCGCCAGGTTCTGCCAATAGTCGACATTTGAGACGAGGCCCTTGTCGTAATCCAAGCGGTCGGCCCAGTAGCGCTCGGTGAATTGCTCCACAGGCATTCGGGCGATTTCCGCCATGCGCGCCTGGTCGGCATCGGTCTGGTGGTGAACGAGGACGCCGCCGTAATCGAAGATGAAGCCCTCGAAAGAATCAGCGAGTGCCATCGACCAGTTGCTCGCGGCGTGATCGCGATTCGCGAATAGCGTAGATTGGCCGCCCCTGGCTTTCGAAGTAAGTGCGCATGAGCACTTCGCCGATGAGTCCCACGCAGAAGAGCATGAAGCCGGCGAACCAGAGCAGCGAGCCGGCGATGAGCAGCGGACCGTGTTCGGCGATAATATCGTGCCCGAAGATCTTCTTGATCAGGATCATCAGCAAGATGGCGCTGCCGAGAGCGACACCGCCGAGTCCCCATTTGCCGAAGAAGTGCATGGGACGCGTGAGATAGCGCAGCAGGAAGCCGATGGTCAGAATGTCGAAAAAGACGCGGAAGGTGCGGCTGAGGCCGTAATGAGACGAGCCGTTCGGGCGCTCAATGTTCTTGATGGGCACTTCGATCACGCGGGCGCCGTAGAAGCTGGCGAGAGCCGGGATGAAACGGTGGAGCTCGCCGTACAGATTGATGTCTTTGAGAATTTCAGCGCGATAGGCTTTGAAGGTTGTGCCGAAGTCGTGAAGCTCGACGCCGGACGCGCGCTTCATCATCCAGTTGGCGATCCGCGAAGGAATCTTGCGGGTGACCGCATTATCAACGCGGTTCTTACGCCAGCCGCTCGCAATATCGTAGCCGGCGTCAATCTGTTCGAGCAGAAGCGGAATGTCTTCGGGATCGTGCTGCAGGTCGCCGTCGAGAGAGACGATGATGTCGCCTTTGGCTTCGTCGAAGCCGGCGGCAAGCGCGGGGGTCTGACCGAAATTGCGGCGCAGACGAAGCACTTTCAGATGACCGTCAGTTTCGACCAGATTAGCGAGCAGATCGAAGCTGCGGTCCGTGGAAGCGTCGTCGACAAAGATGATTTCGTAAGGTCTTCTGAGCGATTCGAGAACGGCAGTCAAGCGATCGTAGAGCGGGAGTATAGCCGGTTCCTCATTGTGAATGGGGATTACGATCGATAGCATTCTGTTTTCGGAGACAAAACCAGTGTAGCTGAGTTATACGCCCATGAGCGCTATTTAGCTCGGAAAAGTTACGAAGAGTGCCCGCGAATGGTAGAATAAAAGTATCAAGTTGTAACCCGTAAGTGCGCGCGTTGCAATGCGTTGCACGGCGTTTCCCCCAGTTAGGAGATCCAGTTGGCTGATCAGGATGGATCGACCACCGGCGGTCTTTTTCCGCCTGGCGATAACAAAAATTTAATCCCCATCAACATTGAAGACGAGATGAGGCGTTCGTACCTCGATTACGCGATGAGCGTGATTGTAGGACGAGCGCTGCCGGATGTTCGAGACGGATTAAAGCCTGTTCATCGTCGTATCTTATTTGGCCTGCATGAAATGGGTTTGCATTTCAACCGGCCAACGCGTAAGTGCGCCAAGATCGTCGGAGAAGTATTAGGTAAATACCACCCGCACGGGGACGCTCCCGTATATGACGCGCTGGTGCGCATGGCGCAGCCTTTCTCGATGCGCTATCCCCTGATCGATGGGCAAGGAAATTTCGGATCAGTGGATGGCGATCCGCCGGCCGCGATGCGGTATACGGAAGCCCGGCTCGCCAAAATTGCGGGGAGTCTGTTAGAGGACATCGACAAAGAAACTGTCGATTTTCGACCTAACTACGACGACAGCGAGCAGGAGCCGGAAGTACTTCCGACGCGCGTGCCGAATCTGCTGATCAATGGTTCGTCTGGAATCGCGGTCGGAATGGCAACTAACATTCCGCCGCATAACTTGAAAGAAATCATCGACGCGACGATTGCGTTGGTAGATCATCCGGCGACTCCGCTGGCCAAGGTTCTCGAAATGGTGCCTGGGCCGGATTTCCCGACTGGCGGCTTTATTCTGGGGCGGCAAGGAATTCTGGATTACTACACCAGAGGGCGCGGAAGCATTCGTCTGCGGGCGAAGGCGGCGATCGAGAAGCTCGGTAAGGAACGCGAGGCGATTGTTGTTACCGAGATTCCGTTCCAGGTGAATAAGGCTCGGTTGATTGAGCACGTTGCTTCGTTGGTGGCGGATAAGAAGCTCGAAGGCATAGCCGATGCGCGTGATGAAAGCGATCGCGATGGCATGCGTATTGTTTTCGACCTGAAGCGCGGCGAACAGGCCGAAGTCGTTTTGAACAACCTGTACAAGCAGACGCAGATGCAGGTGAACTTCGGTGTGATCATGCTGGCCATCGTCAACGGGCAGCCGCGCGAGCTTGGCCTGATCGATGTCATCAAGCGATTCATCGACCATCGCGTAGACGTTGTCCGGCGCAGAACCGACTATCTGCTGCGGAAGGCGCGCGAGAAAGAGCACATACTGCTCGGGTTTCAGAAGGCGCTCGATCATCTGGACGAAGTGATTGCGCTCATCCGGGCGGCGAAGAGTCCCAAAGAGGCGCGCGACGGCCTGATTGCGACTTTTGAGTTCACGGAAATCCAGGCGCAACGTGTCATCGAGCTGCAGTTGCAGCGATTGACCGGGATGGAGCGGCAGAAGATCCTCGACGATTTGGCCGAAACGCAACGGCAGATCGTGGAATATCTCGAGATTCTCGGTTCGGAGAAAGTCCTGCGGGCACTGATTGTCAAAGAGCTCAAAGACGTTCAGAAGGAGTTCGGTGACGAGCGGCGCACGCAGATCATCGAGGACACGGGCGAGATCCGGCTCGAAGACCTGGTTCAGATGGAAGACGTCGCGGTTACCGTTTCGCGGGGCGGCTATCTGAAGCGGACCTCGGTCGATACGTACCGGAGGCAATCACGGGGCGGTAAGGGGCGCATCGGCATGGGCACGCGCTCAGAGGATGTCGTCGACTACCTGGTGATCGCGTCCACGCACGCGTACCTGCTAATTTTCACGAACAAGGGCCGCGTCTACTGGCTCAAGATCTACGAGATTCCTGACGCGGCCACAACGGGCAAAGGGAAGCATATCTCGGGACTGATCAATTTACAGCCTGATGAGGCGGTGAAAGCGTTCCTTCCCGTGAAGGAGTTCGAGCCCGGCAAGTTCATCGTCATGGTAACGCGGCAAGGCGTCATCAAGAAATGCGAGCTGACGGAGTTTGATAATCCGCTTTCGCGCGGTATCATCGCACTCGCGCTAGACGATGGCGATGAGCTGCTCGGGGCGGCGATCACGTGCGGTGATAACTTCATCTTCCTGGGCTCGCATAATGGCATGGCGATCCGTTTCAGCGAGGAGGAAGTGCGTGCGATGGGTCGTCAGGCTCGTGGCGTACGCGCGATGGACCTGGAAGAAGGCGATTACCTGATCGGCCTGGAAATCGTCGAGAAGGAAGGCCGCATTCTTTCCATCTCCGAAAACGGGTTCGGAAAGCGCACGGACCTGGAAGATTACCGCTTGACCGGGCGTGGCCGCAAGGGCGTCATCAACATGAAGACCACGCCGAAGGTCGGTAAAGTCGTCGCGGTGCTTTCGGTGAAGGAAGATACCGATCTGATGATCATTACCAAGGAAGGGAAGATCATCCGGCTGGAGTCAGGTGAAATCCGCCAGGCGGGCCGCTCTACTCAGGGCGTGCGCCTGGTGCGGATGGAAAACGGCGACCAGGTCGCGGCCGCTTCGGTGATACCGGAGTCTGAGGAAGAACCGGCTAAAAACGGCGACTTGCCGCTGCAGTAAGTATACGGCCTTGGGTGGCTATACTTCAGGTATGGCCACTCTTGTCAGCCTGGAGACAAAACCGCTTCCGGTTGATTCTGTGGCGCTCGAAGCGAAACAGGAAAGGCTTTTTGCTTCGTTACGCTCTCTCGAGCGAGTGATCGTGGCCTATTCAGGCGGTACCGATTCCGCCTATCTCGCCTGGGCTGCGCATCATGTTCTTGGCCAAGATGCGCTGGCGATCACGGCTGACTCTCCCTCCATTCCTAATTCGCATAAACGGGATGCCGAGCAGTTTGCGCACGAGTGCCGATTTGCGCATGCGTTCATCGACACGTACGAATTCGAGAATCCAGACTACGTCAAGAACGACAAGGATCGCTGCTTTCACTGCAAAGATGAGCTGTTTGTGCGGCTGGATGAATACGCAAACGCGCGCGGTTTCCGGCACATCGTTTACGGTGTAAACAAAGACGACTTGGGCGATTACCGCCCGGGGCAGCGAGCTGCGAAGTTGCACGAAGTGAAAGCGCCGCTCGTGGAAGCAGATTTGACGAAGGCGGACATTCGCGAGTTGTCGCGCTTAGCCGGTCTGTCAACCTGGGACCGCCCGGCGGCGGCGTGCCTCAGCTCACGCGTTCCTTATGGCACAGAAGTCACGATTGAGAGGATTCGCACGATCGAAGATGGGGAAGAGGCGCTAAAGGCACTGGGATTCAGGCAGTTCCGGGTTCGCTACCATGGCGACCTCGTGCGGATCGAGGTATCGAAGGAAGAGCTCCCGAGAGCGCTGACGACCGACGCGGCAGGTGCGATGACTCAGATTTTCAAGAAGCTTGGGTTTCTCTACGTAACCCTCGACCTGGAAGGCTATCGCCAGGGCTCGCTGAACGCAGCCCTCGCGGGAGCTACTTCGACTCGGACGTCGCCGCCGGCTTAGTGCTGGATCCTGAATCCGACGTACCGGAGCTCCCGGTTGAGCTCTTGTCGGAGCCGGCAGCCGGTTTCGATTCAGTGCTATCGCTCTTATTCGTGTTGTTGCCGCCGGCGTTTGAGCTTCGGGCGTAGTCGGTGATGTACCATCCGCTTCCCTTGAACTGAAGGGCAGGCGCTGATAGCAGGCGATGCACTTTGCCGCCGCACTTTTCGTGAACAGTTAGCGGCTCGTCACTGAATTTTTGCATTACTTCGAACAGGTCTCCGCACTGTTCGCATTCATATTCGTACAAAGGCATGATGACTACCTATTAAGACCTAGCGGTCGGGCTGTTGAGGGCTCTTTTCGATGATCGGATGCTGGCCGTTGATGATGGGGCCGTTCATTTCATCCTTCAATTGGGCAATGGTGGTTTTTCCAGTGACCAGATCGATCGATTGCTTCAACAGATTATCTTCTGAATTCTTCGGCGCGGACCCGGGGATCGGATTGCCATCCTGATCTAGCTCGGGAGAGTTGTCGTTTTCGGCGAGCTGAACCGTCGGCACTACGCCTGTATCCTGGATGGCTTTCCCGGCGGGCGAGTAGTATTTGGCTACTGACAGGATAACCGCGCCGCCATCGTCCATTTGGATCGTCTTGCGAAGGCTGGCGTCGCCATAGCTGCGCTCGCCCACAACCTGGGCGCGCTTGTCATCGAGAAGAGCGGCAGCAGCGATTTCAGCGCCACCGGCAGTTGCTCGGTCCGTGATGACGACGAGAGGTCCCTTCCAGATTTCATCCGATGCGGAAGCATTGAACTCCTGACGCGGCATCTTCTGTCCCTGCAGATACGTGATCTCACCGTTGCCGAGGAAGAGATTGGCGAGCGCTACGCCTTTGTCCTGTTCGCCCGTAGAGCAGTGACGGACGTCGAGTACGACGTACTTTGCTCCCTGCTTCTGGAGATCTTGCAGCTTGTTTTTGACCTGCGCCACCCTGTTTCCGGCGAGACTCGTGACATGAATATAGCCAACCTGATCCGGCATTAACTTCGCCGTGATATCGGGATAGGCAACGTTGGCACGCGTGAGGGTAACTTTCTGGGGATCCGGTGTCCGGAGGTGGAGGACGGTGATTTCGACCGTCGTATTCGGATTGCCACGGAGCAGCTGCTCTGCGTAGGCGAGCGGCATGTCACGCGTTGCGACGTTATTGATGCTCTCGATCAGATCGCCGGTGGTAATGTTGGCTTTCTCGGCAGGCGAGCCCGGCAAAGCGTCAACCACTGCAACGTAGCCGTAACGCTTGGCGAGGACCAGGCCAACGCCGGCTTTCGCGGAATCCTGAGTTTGCTCATATTGTCGGAACTGGTCGGCGTTCATGTAGCTGGCGAACGGGTCCACAGACTCGAGCAGGCCGTTGATAGCGCCGAGAGTGACGCTCTTCATGTCCGGGTCTTCGACGTACTCAAGCTTAATCCGCTCAAGGACTTCCGTATAGACCTTCAAGTGGCCATATACGTCATCCGCGGCGACGGCGCGTGCCCGGCCATTCCTGGCACCCACGAGAAGCAGAACCACTATGCAGGTGGAACTGCCGACAACTGTCCACTTAAAGCGACTGTTCATTAAAAATCCAATGCTACGCCGAGATGTATTTAAAGTATATCGGAGATTGGCGGTTTTACCTGGGCCGGTTCCTCCGGTACTTTGGTTTGGACGCTCGCGCCGGCGATATGGTTCAGATTCGATGATGTCGGGCTAGACCGCGACCGCGGCCGGGAGTTCATAGGGCTCGCAGTTGCCGGAGGGAGCGGGGCCGAGTTCAAACTGGGCATTGAAATGGAACTGGCTCCCCTTGCCGGGCTGACTTTCCACCCAGATGCGTCCGCCCATCATCACGGCAAGCTGATACGAGATGGTCAGGCCGAGACCGGTACCACCGTACCGACGAGTAGAAGAAGTATCGGCCTGTGAGAAGGCTTCGAAGATTGTTTTCTGCTTCTCCGGCGAGATGCCGATTCCAGTGTCCGCGACGATGAAGTGGAATGCCGCACGGTTGCCCTTTACTCCCTCGCAGTTGACAGAAACCGTAATGCCGCCGTCTTTTGTGAACTTGAGCGCATTGTCCAGCAGATTCAGAAGGATCTGGCGAAGCCGCAGGGGGTCGCCGATCAAGTTGGCTGGGATCTGGCCGATGTACCTGATGTTGAAGTAGAGCCCCTTCTGCCGGGCCCGAAACGTGAGCGCGCGTGCGAGTTCTTCGATTCCGGTGCGGAGGTTCAGCTCGGTCCGATCGAGAACGAGCTTTCTGGCTTCAATCTTCGAGAAATCGAGGATGTCGTTCACGATTCCGAGCAGCGAATCGGCTGAGAACTTGACGATTTCGAGATACTCGCGCTGTTCCTCATCTAGATCGGTGCTGAGGGCAATGTCAGTCATTCCGATGATGCCATTGATAGGCGTTCTGATCTCGTGGCTCATATTAGCCAGGAAGTCGCTTTTGGCACGACTGGCCTCTTCGGCGGCATCTCGGGCGAGAATGAGCTCTTCTTCAGTTTGTTTGCGGAAGTGAATCTCTGCTTCGAGAGCCTGGTTTGCTCTGGTGAGATCTTGAGTTCGTTCGAGTACGCGAACTTCCAACTCATCCCTGGACTGCCGGAGCCGCTGCTCGCTGGCGCGCAGAGCGGACGTCCGTTCATTCACGAGAAGAAGGAGACGCTGCTCCCGGTTTTTAAGTTGGTCTACACGTATTCGGTAAGCTGCGGCACAGATCGTGAGAGCGCAGATTCCGACCGCAATGAAGAACGTAGCGGTTTGGTAGAAGTGAGGCTTCAACGTTAGTGGAAGGTTCAAGCCAGTCGTGCTCCACCCCTCGCCATTGTTGACTCGAACACAAAAGCGATAAACGCCCGGAGGAATATTGGTGTAGTAGGCGGTGCGTCGCGTGCCCGCTTGGATCCAATCCTTATCAAAGCCCTCGAGCCGGTAGCGGAACTGCAGGCGATCGGGGCCGGTGAAGTCCGCTGCTCCAAAACGAAATTCCAACTGGCCTCTGCCGGGCGGAACGGTTAAGGTCGTCGAACGGGGATAAGATCTGTTGTCGATCAGCGCTTCTTCGAGTACGACGGGGGGAATGGCCGATGTGCTTTTGAATTTCAGATCGACAATCTGGAGTCCGCCCATGGTTGGGACTAACAGTCTTCCGTCGCGGGTTCGCCAACCGGCGGGCTGAATTCCTCCATTACACTCCCGGCTGGTCATGCCATCGCGGGTGTCGTAGATCATCGAATTGAAATCTTGGGCGAGGCCATCGGCGAAGCTGTTGAGCTGACTCTTATTAAATTTCAATAAGCCCTTGTTGGAGGTGATCCAGAGCCGTCCCTGGCCATCATCGATGATCTGAAAAACGCTGCCGTCGTAGCCGCCACGATCTGCCGGAAAGCTTCTGAGCCGGCCGTCGCGCATCCTGCAGAGTCCTGCTCCAGTTGCGATCCAGAGGGCCCCGTCCGAGTCGCCGGTGAGACTGTAAACTACATCATTTGCCAGACCGTTCCGGACGGTGAAGGCGTGGAAGCGATTGTTCTCGAAGCTATTGAGTCCGCCGCCGGAGGTGCCGATCCAGAAAGTTCCGCGCGAATCTTCGAGGATTGCCTGGACGAAGTTGCTCGAAAGCCCGTCTTTCGTCGTAAACGTTGTGAGCCGGCCGTCTGAGAAACGGCTCAACCCATAGCGCGTGCCGATCCAGAGCTGGCCGGAGCGATCCTGATAGAGAGCGGAGATGAATTCTCGCGGAAGCCCGGTGATGTCAACGGCATTGGCAATACCCCCTTGGATGTGGGCGAGACCGCGCAACGTGCCGACCCAAATGGACCCGTCGCCCCGGTCCTGGAGCAGGGAAGAGACCAAGTTGTCGGGGAGTCCGTCGGCGGTGGTGTAGATACGATTTTTCCCGTTCGCCCGAAGTTGGAGGAGACCGGAATCGGAACCGATCCAGAGCGTGCCCTCGCTGTCTTGCATGGTGGCCAAGGCGACTTTGTTCGCGAACTGCGTTTCCGGCGGCAGGCGTCCGAACATATTCGTCCGAAGGTGGTTCAAGCCGCCGCCCGCAGTTCCGACCCAAAGATCGCCGGCTGCATCGCCCGTAATCGAGAGAACGCTTTTACCGATCAGTCCGGCACGCTCCGAAATGTTCAAGAACGAACCGTGAGACAAGCGGCTTAAGCCTGCGCCCATGGTGCCCACCCAAAGCGTTCCGCTCCGGTCCTGATAGAGCGCGGAAATGAGATTGGATGGGAGCCCATCCGCAGTCGTGTAGCTTGTGATTTCGCTTCCGGCGATCCGGGAGAGCCCGTTGTTCGTACCTACCCAAACGATGCCGTCTTGCAGTACTCGGACAACGCGGATGTAATCGCTGCCCGGACTACTGCCCGTACGAATGGTCAGGAAGTTGCCCTTGCGGAAGCGGCTCAAGCCGGCGTGCGTACCCACCCAGATATCACCGGAAGAACTGCCCGAAATGGAAAAAATGGAATTGTCTGGAAGTCCGTCGGCCCTGGTGAAGACCTGAAACTTTGATCCGGAAAGCCGGGCTAGACCTCCACCGTCCGTACCGATCCATAACGCGGCGTTCTTATCCTGGTAGAGCGCGCGGATAGAGTTGTTCGGGAGCCCGTCAGCGATCGTGTAGGACTGGAATTTTCCATTTTGGAGCCGGAACAAACCTCCGCCATTGGTTCCAATCCAGAGATTTTTCTGGCGGTCGAAGAGGAGCGCGAGCACGACGTTATTGCCAGGACCGGAATTGGTTTTGTCGTAATTAGCGAAACGAACTCCATCGAAACGTGACAGTCCTTCTTCTGTACCGATCCATAGAAAACCGCTGCTGTCCTGGGCGATCGAGGTAACCGAATCTTGCGGCATGCCCTGGCTACTGCGCCAGGTCTGAATGAGGATTCGGTCGAGAGGCGTGCCGGAATCGAGGTTCGCCTTGAGTTGGGGAGGGAAAGCTGCCGCAGCAAGGTAAGCCAGCAGAACGCATATCCGCAGGCCTTCTTTACTGACCGCATTTCCCCTTTCGACTCCGGTCCGCAGGAACAAAGTCCACCTTTCTAAGAGAATGCATCGGTCAATTACCTCCGAATGTTTAGGTAAGGAAGGAAAATTTTTCCGATATTCCGCACTATCCCCTAAAGGTTCGAGGGCATTTCGGCGATAAGCGTTCTGGACGCTTCAGTCACTTCCGGTGGTGAGGCGTTCCAACAACGATCAAGGAGATGTATGAAAAAACTCACGGCCCTGTTTGGATTTGCGGGCGCGTTGTGTATCGCTCAACCAGTCACAAATCAAAAGATCTCAACCGAGTTCACGAAACCCGGTAAAGCGGACCACGTACGTGTAATCATTCAGTGGAAGCAAACTCCTAGTACTCTCACCGATTCTAAGGTTATCCGAATGGGGGGTAAGGTGCACGGCCGACTCCACTCCATTCACGCCGGGGTGTATACGGTTTCGGGTGATCAGGCGCAGCAATTGGCGGCTGACCCTGACGTGGTGTTTATCTCGCCCGATCGAACCGTTCACGCCAAGTTGGACAATAGCGCCGGTGCTGTGATCGCAAGCGCGGCTTGGGGCTCCGGCTTTGTCGGTACAGGCGTCGGTGTGGCGGTCATCGATAGCGGTATCAACGCGGATGCGAACCTGCAGGATGGAACCGGCGCCTCCCGAATCGTTTACTCCCAGGATTTCACCAATACGGATCCGACGGCTTCGGATGCATTCGGCCATGGACAGCATGTGGCCGGAATCATCGGATCGAATGGAATCTCTTCGAGCTGCAGCCAATGCACGCGCCTGTTTAAGGGCATCGCACCTGGAGTGAATTTGTTGGACCTAAAGGTCTTGGATGCGAACGGAGAGGGGACGGACAGTGCTGTGATCGCGGCGATTGAGCAAGCGATCGCGCTGAAAGACCAGTACAACGTCCGGGTGATCAACCTTTCGCTCGGCCGGCCCGTTTACGAGAGCTACACTGACGACCCGCTGTGTCAAGCAGTGGAAGCGGCGTGGAACGCTGGAATAGTGGTGGTTGCAGCTGCCGGCAATGACGGACGCGATAACTCATTTGGCACACAGGGGTACGGCACGATTGAAGCGCCTGGCAACGATCCTACTGTGATTACAGTCGGAGCGATGCGCTCCATGGGGACGCCGGACCGGACAGATGACCTGGTCGCGAGCTACAGCTCGAAGGGTCCTTCGCAAGTGGACCACATCCTTAAGCCGGACCTGATGGCTCCGGGGAACCTGGTGGTTTCACTCTTGTCGGCGGGATCGTCGTTGCAGATGCAATACCCCGGGAATTCCGTGCAGTACAGCTACTTCGAATCGGGGCTTTCGTCACTGCAGGCGCATCGCTATTCGAAGAACTTCTACACCCTAAGCGGTTCCAGCATGGCAGCAGCGGTAGCCAGCGGAGCGGCGGCGGATTTGATCCATGCGAATCCGGCGCTTACGCCAGATCAAGTGAAGTTGCTCTTGATGGCGACGGCATACAAGACGTTTCCGACTACGAGCGTAGCGATGGATCCGGTAACCGGCACGAGCTACACGTCTTATTACGATGCCTTCACTGTGGGTGCAGGCTATCTGGACCTATCGGCTGCGATGGCTCAGGTGAACAGCGTTCCCTCCGGCTTTACCACCACGTCTCCGACGACGGTCTACGACCCGAATACCGGGGCGGTATCTGCGATCTGGGGACAAAGCAGCATCTGGGGGCAAAGCGCGATATGGGGCCAGAGTGCGATCTGGGGTCAGAGCGCCATCTGGGGACAAAGCGCCATTTGGGGCCAGAACACGATTTGGGGTCAGAGTGCCATCTGGGGACAAAGCGCGATCTGGGGTCAGAACACAATCTGGGGCCAGAGTGCGATCTGGGGTCAAAACACGATCTGGGGCCAGAACGGCGGGTCTGATTCCAATGTCCTGATCAACGGCGATAAGTAGTAGTCGGTGGCCTCGGGCGTAACAGCCCGAGGCTTCCTGTCTGTTATGCGAAACGATGTGTATAATCGATGTGCAGGATACACATCCATGCGGACGAATATCGTTATCGATGACAAGCTGATGCGCGATGCTCTTCGAGCAACGGGTCTCAAAACGAAGCGCGAGGCGGTGGAACTCGGTCTGAGAACGCTCGTCCGCCTGAACAGACAGGCGGAAATTCGCCGTCTCCGAGGCAAATTGGACTGGCAGGGCGATCTTGGCGCAATGCGGAGCAACGATTGATCCTGGTCGATTCCAGCGTTTGGATCGACTATTTCAAAGGAATCAGTAACCGCCCGATGGAAACACTGGACCACCTACTGAGCCGAGAGCCGCTCGCGGTTGGCGACTTGATTTTGACAGAGGTGTTGCAGGGCTTTTCTCATGCACAGGCGTTCGAGGAGGCCCGGAAGGTGCTTACTTCGTTGACCGTGATCGAACTAGGTGGACGGGACATCGCAGTTCAAGCGGCACGGAACTTCAGGGCACTGCGAGATATCGGCATTACAGTCCGTAAAACGATTGACGCGATCATCGCCACCCGTTGTATCGAGAGTGGGCATGTTCTTCTGCACAACGACAGAGATTTCGATCCGTTTGTGCAGCATCTTGGTCTGCGTGTCGTGGTTTAAGAGTTTATTCCCAGTACTGCTGACCTAGTTCTCGCTCGTTGAAAGTGTTTCGCCCCATTATGTGGAATCACCGAGACTTGAATCTTGCAGAGGGCCAAGCAGGCGAAAGCGCGTTTTCGGAAGGCCCACACCGCTCTCGTTAGACACTCAAAGAATGGCCAATCGCGCCAGGAATTTTTGGCAGCGCATCAGTGACGGCATCACGCTCCAGCAACTCTGGTCACAGTTGAGCGTCGAAGCCCGCGCAAGTTACAGGTTGTATTCAGCCGAAGTCGATTGGGCTCGGGTCCGGAACGAGAAGCGCAGCCGGCGGGCCCAGCGGGTCATCAGTGGTCTGTTCTGGGCCATGGTGATGAAACTCTCTCCCGCTCGTCGGGTACTGCTTGTTGCTGCGCTCATCATGCTGTTCTTTTTTGGTATCTACTTCCGCTCGCGTAATTTCGAGTTTCAGATCCCCAATCTCGCATTTTTGAGCGCAATACTCCTGTTCGTTCTGCTTGCGTTCGAACTGGCCGATCGGGTCACCATGAAGCGCGATCTCGAGATCGCCAAAGAGATCCAAACGTGGCTAATGCCTGCTGCGGCTCCGCAGGTGCCCGGCGTTGAGATCGCGTTCTCGACGCGTCCGGCCAATACTGTCGCAGGCGACTACTACGATACGTTCCTGCGTTCCAGTACCGAGGCCGACAGCGAAACATGTCCGCCGCTTCTACTGATCGTTGCCGATGTCGCCGGCAAGAGCGTTCCTGCTGCTCTCCTCATGGCAACGCTTCAGGCAAGCCTTCGTACTCTCGCCGCGGTATGCGCCTCGCCTCTGGATCTGGTCCAGCGGCTCAATCGTTATTGCTGTGAACAGAACATCGGCCGCAAACGGTTCACCACGGCGTTTCTCGCGCAGTTTGATCCCCAAACGCGTCAGCTCACGTATGTGAACGCAGGACACAATTGGCCCGTTTTGCGCCGGGCGTCGGGCGCCGTTGAACGCTTGGAAACAGGTGGCGTGCCCCTCGGCCTCATGCCGAACGCTCACTACGAGTCTGCGGAGGTATCGCTCGCGCCCGGGGACCTCCTCGTCGTCTTCACTGACGGATTGGTCGAAGCCGAAAATATCGAGGAACAGGAATACGGCGAGGCACGGATGTTTGCGACTCTGGCCATGTGCCCCGGGGCGTCGGCCTCCGAAGTTCTTCGCAATCTCATGGGATCCGCGGATCAATTCTCCGGTGGCGCTCCCCAGCACGACGACATCACCTGCCTTATCATGCGTGTCCTGCCGGCTGAGCCGCAAGCCCGCAGGCAGTCCTTGGCCAACATCGTGCCGGTCTTGGCCGAGTCGACGCGCACGCACATGTCTTGAGCGCGACTAAGCCTGCCCGAGGATCTACCAAATGTAGTCCTTCGCTTCGTCACGACGGCGATAGCTGTCGAGCACGTGCACCACGCGAATCTTTTTCAATTTGCTCGGAGATAACTGGCCGAGCGGGATATAAATGATTTTGCGGTTGACGCGGGAAGCGAGTTGGCGGAACTGGCTCCGCGGAGGTTTGGGGGCGATGTAAACGACGTTCCGCTCGACGGAGTAATCGAGCGCAGCCATGAGCAGCCGCTCGGATTTGGTGAGGGCAGCATCGTAGTCAGTGTCGCTCCAGACGTCAAACATGCGCCGCGGGGGCAAGGTCATCAGAAGGCCACCGTACTCGGCGCGGCCAATCCCCGGTCCAACGATATGTTCGAACGGGTGCGTCGAGTAGAAGGCCATATCGGATTCGTTTTGGTGCTCGCCGAGCCAAGTTGTGAGATAGCGGTAGCGATCCTGGCGATCCTCATCAAAAATGACGACAATCGCACCGACCTCGCCGGAACTTCGGCCGAGATTGCGGACGTACAAGCGGTCTTCGTGCCAGTGCCGTACGGTTTCCCGGATGTCAATTCCGTCGAGGATGGATGCACTCAGTGGCTCAATGCGGGAATGCTCGTCGGAGATCTTCGATTTTGCCTGCCGTTTTAGTGCTCGCCCGTAATCTTCTATTACGATGTCTTCGGGCGGGTAAGAGCAGATCGATTGTCCGTCCGTCTGTCGTGCCCATTCACCTTTAGACTTCTCGCGCTTGCGCGATTTTAGCCCCGCAGGCTTGAACATCTGCTTCATGCGGGGAAGACGTCGACGGATGCGGATCTTTCGCGTTCGCAGCCAGACTTCCTCACCTGAAATGTTCAACGTCTCGAGCGGCGGGTCTTCGGTCTGCTGGACGCTGAATCGCGCAGCCATCTGCCATACTTCGTACGCGAAGTTATCGTCTACGATCGAACGCGCTCCGAGCGCGAGGTCGTAAATGCCAGGCAGTAGTTGGCGGTCCAGCAACGCAAGATTGCGGGTGAATTTGGCGAGGCCAAGCCGCTGCCATGACCGAATTTCATCACCGGTATTGATGGAGTATTCACGCTCGGCGTCGCGTAGCAACTGCAGCTGCCAGCGGTGCCGGTCCAGTGCAGCCGTAGGTTCGGCAGCTGTCCGCAGTTGTTCATAGAGCTCCTGGTAATAAGGAGCTTCGATGGTGACCTCGCCCAAACAGTCCGGATGCAGATTGAAGAGGTGGCTGCGCCGGAAGAGGGAGGTTCGGGGCAGGGGTGGTTCATCCTGGGGAATCTGCATGGCGTCGAGGACGGGATCGAGCATGTTGGGCGAGAGGACGACGCAGATGCGGGCCAGCGGGTCGGCGCCTTGCAGCTTCCAGGCCATGGCGGAGGCGTGCGTATCGATCGCGGGACTCCGTTCAGCGCGGTGGACGCGGAAAGCTTCGACGTATTTGGCCATGCCGATGAACTCGAGCGAGTAGGGTTCGGCATAAAGATCAGGAAGATGGGGCCGCTCCTGGGAGGGAGGTTCGAGAAAGGTGGTTTCCGCTTCTATTTCTTTGGCGGTTCGAAGCGCTTCCACAAAAGGGTCGCCCGGCTCGATGGGCAGGTACGTGCCGGCTGTTTCTTCATCATCATTTTCTTCACCGGCAACGACGATGACCGACATGCGGGGCAAACGCTCGAGAGCCTTGGCGTAATCCAGCTCGAGTGAGGAAGGAAGTTCGACCGCGATAATGTCCGGTTTTTGCTCAAGCAAAAAACTTCGAACTCGTCTCGCGAATTCGATGCGGCCCGGCACGACGGCAAAGTAGGTGAGGTTGCCTCTTTCCAGAGTTCCGGCGTTTGTGAGTTCGTCGGTCATGCCGCTAATATCAGCGCCGGACGTTGAAGCGTACCGCCTCTTCGCCGAGAATGGCACGGACTGAGAGCTGAAGCACCGGCAGAATGGAGCCGCCGGTCTCGTTTACCAGCTTCAACGCGTACCGTGCAATATTGATTCCGTCCCGGACCGTGTAGCTCTCGTCAGAAGCGTGTGCCTGCTGCAAAAAGTCTGTTACATATTCCAGGATGTCCTCGCTCGAAAACGGAAGATTCTCTCGCAAAATTGCAAGTTCCTCTTCCCGTTCGGGAAAGTCTATGAGGATCTGGGGTTGCAATCGCGAATGAATGTATTCAGGGAGATCGAAGGTAGAGGAGTCGTCATTCATGGTGGCGACGAGACGGAAATCAGGGTGGGCCTTGATCTTGATGCCGGCGACGATGGACTCTACATAGCGTCGGTTATCGAGTAGAGGTGCAAGGCTTGCCCAACTCTTTTCGCTCATTCGGTTTCCTTCATCGAGGATGGCAACGCCGCCTCGGATCATGGCAGTGACCAAGGGTGAAGCAACGTATTTGAGCTTCGAGGTTCCTTCGACAACCGGGGTGATGAGCAGATCGTCGGGCCGGGTGTCCGCTGTTGCCTGAAGGATGTAGACATCGCGTCCCAAGCGCCGCGCAGCAGCATAACCCAAAGTGGTTTTCCCCACGCCTGGTTTCCCTAGCAGCCGGGGATTCATAGGCACATCGGACGGATGAATGACCATCCATGCCGCCATCAATTGCCGGAGCGCATCATCCTGGCCCACCCAGGTAACGTTCAGCTCGTCGGGATGAGCAAGATGCAGCTCGATTCCTTCGATAGTTGTCTTCATCAGTTGCAGACTGTGCCGGAATCCTTACTTTCTCATCGTAGAATGAGAGTGCTCCAGGGATGACCCATAAAGTGCTGCGCCTTGTATTCGTCTTGGAGTTCCTCATGGCCATCGTCGCCCTGTTTACGGCATGGTCGGAGATTGGAGGGCAGGCGACTCTGGACCTGATGCATTGGGGATGGAAACTGGGACTGAGTGTGGCTTTCGCGGGAGCAGTGGTTGGGTATTCCACGACGCTGATTTCCACGGATTCGCTTTGGACGTTGCGCTCGATGCGGTGGCTGATGGCGATTGTTGTCCTATGCCTTGCGATCGGAGTGGTTACCTACTATTACGCGCTGCAGGTTGATAACGGACAATCGGATGAAACGGGCACCACGTCCATGACTTTTTCGCGACCGGCGATACGGTTTTCCGCGTATGAGTGCTGCTGAACGTCCAACCGAATACGCCTTCTGGGAAGTTCCGGAGAAGAGTTTTCATGTCCGGTACCCGCTTGGGCTGTTTCACGAAATCGACTTTCAGGTGAACGAGGCCTTTCGGAGCATTCCACACGGGGGTGTGGAAACGGGCGGAGTGTTCTGGGGGCAGATGACCGCTGACTCGATCACGATCGTCACATTCCGACGGATTCAGTGTGATCACGCGGCGGGACCTTCTTTCGTTTTGTCCGATGCAGATTTGGCCCGGCTAGCAGACCAATTGAGGGCAGCCGAGACGGATGAGGAACTCACGGGTTTGCTTCCGGTGGGCTGTTACGTGTCACACACCCGTGGCGCACTGGCGATGAATGATCGCGATGCAGCCTTGCTGGATCGGTTTTTCCCTGAACCAGGGCAGGTGCTGCTCGTGATGAAGCCGGAGAAGTTTCAACCCACCCGGTTTGCTTTTGTGGTCCGGGAGGCAGATGGCCGAGTGGATCGGAATTCGGCCGAGCACGCTTTCATCCTGCCGCTCCCGGGACGCGCCTCGGGGTCGGGCAGCGAAGCAGTGGCTTCCATTCCAGCTCCGGCGCGATCAAAGGTCCCGACGCCGGAAGCGCGAACCACACCGGAGGAGGTGACGACCGTCGCCATGCCCGAAAATCGGACACTTCCGGAAACAGTGCGGTCTAAACCGGCTGCGCTCAGAGATTCGGTAACGGAGGCTGCTGCCAAACCAATCACGCAGAGTGAATTACCTTCGGTTGAGGAGATCCGGAAGAGGCGAGAGAAGTACGTTCAGCCTGCACCGCTTCCTGAGCCGAAACCGAGTGAGCGCGATGCGACCCGACCTTTGCAAAGGCCCAGCCGCTGGAGTCTGAGGTTCGCGGCGGTGCTGGTGATTGCGGCGCTTCTGGGGTGCGCCGCCGGTTACTGGGCGTATTTACAACTGCCCGCCGCGATCATTCCGGTCAGCGTGGAAAAACGGCCGAAATCGTTACTGGTTTCATGGCCACCCGAGCAGACGCGGAGCACTGCGTACGCGGCAATCCGGGTTGATGATGGACAAGCCGTTCCGCTCACATCCGATCAGAAAGATCGGGGGCAGTTTGAGGTAAAGACGAACGAAGCTGAGGTGAAGCTGGAACTGATAGCGCAGCACTGGCTCCGTGACTCACGGGGTATCGTCCGGTTCGTTAATGGCGCGACCCCTGTGCCGGAATCGATGTCCGCTCCGACGACGCCTCCAGGGACTACGGCCGGAGTGCCCGGTGCCAGCGAGCGTTAGGCTTTCCTGAGGTCCTCACCTTTCATCTGTTTGGGCTTGTCGAGCCCCAGGACTCCGATAATAGTTGGGGCGATATCCTTCAAAGCCCCTTCGCTCCGCAGCGTGGGCGCGTCGTTGCTCAGGTAGATCAGGGGAACGGGATTCGTCGTGTGATAGGTATGCGGACCTTTGGTAGCGGGGTCGATCATCATCTCCGCATTCCCATGGTCGGCCGTCACGATCCAGGAGCCGCCGCATCGCTTCAGGGCTGAGTAAATTTCGCCGAGTCCCGCATCGACTGCTTCGCAGGCGCGTACGGTGGGCTCAACCTTGCCCGAGTGGCCGACCATATCGGCGTTCGCATAATTCATGACGATGACATCGAAATTGTTTTTTTCGATTGCCGCGACGACTTTTGCGGTGATACCTGCAGCGCTCATCTCCGGCTTCAGGTCGTAGGTAGCTACTTTGGGCGAAGGAACGAGTTCGCGCTCTTCGCCTTTGTACGGTTTTTCGTTTCCGCCATTGAAGAAGTAAGTGACATGAGCATACTTCTCGGTCTCGGCGACACGCAGATTCTTCCATCCAGCTTTCTCCATCACTTCAGCCAGAATGTTGTCAGGATGTTCGGGCGGAAGTACATAGGGAAGCGGAAAGCTTTTTTCGTACTGGGTCATCATTGTGTACGTCAGGTTTTTCGGAACGTGCGAGCGCGACGGTTTCTCGAGTTTCGGGTCGGTGAAAGCCTGGGTGATCTCGCGGGCGCGATCCGCGCGATAGTTGTACATCATGAGGCTGTCGTCGTCGCGGACGAGGCCGACCGGCTGATGCCGCTCGTCAACAATGGTGACCGGCTCGATAAATTCATCGGTAATGCCGCGTTCGTAGGATTTGCGAATCGCTTCTGTGGCGGACTGGAATGGCAGACCATTACCGAGCGTCATGGCGCCGAAAGCGCGCTCGATGCGCTCCCACCGTTTGTCCCGATCCATGGCGTAGTAGCGGCCGGAAATGGATGCGATTCTGCCGATTCCTAATTCCGCGAGCTTTCGTTCGAGTTCCTGGACATAGCCGAGTCCGCTTTCGGGAGGCGTATCGCGCCCGTCCGTGAAGCAGTGAACGTAGACGTCCTTCAGGCCCTTTCGCTTGGCCATTTCGAGCAGAGCGTAAAGATGAGTCAGTTGGGCATGAACGCCGCCGTCGCTGCACAGCCCGAACAGGTGTAGCCGGTGACCTTCCGCCTTGTCCATTGCATTCAACAACGCGGGATTCGAAAAGAACTCCCCGGTGCTGATCAGCATGTCAATGCGGGTCACATCCATATATATGATCCGCCCCGCGCCCATGTTCATATGGCCGACTTCGCTGTTCCCCATTTGTCCTTCGGGCAGACCAACGAACGGTCCGGAGGTATGGATGAGCGTGTTGGGATACGTCTCGAGCAGGTGATCGTAGGTTGGCTTGCGGGCGAGGGCGATTGCGTTTCCGTCGGTCGCGGGCGAATAACCCCATCCGTCGAGGATCGTCAATATTAGCGGTTTGAGCTTAGCCATTGTCCGTTGCTACTGTCGGAAGGCTTTGCGGCCGAGATAAACGGCGCCAGCGCCCAATTCTTCTTCGATACGTAACAACTGGTTGTATTTTGCGATTCGGTCGGTACGGCTGGCGGACCCGGTCTTGATTTGGCCGGAGTTCGTTGCGACGGCCAGGTCGGCGATGAATACGTCTTCGGTTTCGCCAGACCGATGCGAAACCATCGCGGTGTAGTTAGCGCTCGCTGCGAGCCGCATTGCATCGAGCGTTTCGGTTAGAGACCCGATCTGGTTGACCTTCACGAGGATGGAATTGCCGACACCCTGCTCGATCCCTTGCTGAAGACGCTGCGAGTTAGTTACGAAGAGATCGTCGCCAACTAATTGGATTTTTTTCCCGAGAGCATCGGTCAGCTGTTTCCAGCCGGCCCAATCGTCCTCGGCCATCCCATCTTCGATTGAGATGATCGGATATTGGCGGACCCACTTCGACCAGAATTCGACCATCTGGTCCGAGGTCTTCTCGCTTTTGTCGGACTTCTTAAAGACGTAACGCGATTTGCCTTTGTCGTAGAACTCGCTGGCCGCTGGATCAAGAGCGAGGGCGATCTCTTCACCTGGTTTGTAACCGGCCTGGGTGATGGCTTCCGTTAAAACCTCGAGAGCTTCCTCGTTGGACTTCAGATTCGGCGCGAAACCACCCTCGTCACCAACGGCAGTGGAGTAGCCGCGCTTCTTGAGAACGCTCTTCAAGGTATGAAAGGTTTCCGCTCCCATGCGGAGAGCTTGCGAGAAGCACTGGGCTCCGACGGGGGCCAGCATGAATTCCTGAACATCGACAGAGTTGTCAGCGTGTGCACCGCCGTTGATGACATTCATCATTGGAACGGGCAGAACACGAGCATTTACGCCGCCAATATAGCGGTAGAGCGGCGTGGCTTCCGATTCAGCGGAAGCGCGGGCGGCAGCCATTGATACGGCCAGAATCGCATTGGCACCCAGTTTTCCTTTGTTCGGTGTGCCATCGAGCGCAACCATGGTTCGATCGATCAGGGTCTGATCGGAGGCATCGAGATTTGCCAGCGCGGGCGAAATGATCTTTGTGATGTTGTCGGCTGCTTTACGCGTGCCTTTTCCCAAGTAGCGCGATTTATCCCCATCGCGCAGTTCAACGGCCTCGTGTTCGCCGGTCGACGCTCCCGAAGGAACGGCGGCGCGCCCGATTGTTCCATCCGCGAGATATACGTCCGCTTCGACAGTAGGATTCCCGCGCGAGTCAAGAATTTCCCGGCCTAAAACCTTTACGATTTCCATGTTGTTCTATTTTCCTTGGAGTGAAAGCAGTGTCACGAAAAAAGCCCAAGATTCGTGACAGCCCGTTTCCAGGTGAAGTTTCAGGGTAGCAAGCGCGGAATCTTCAACGGTCGAACCATTCAGCCTGGGAAGTAGATATTCTAAAGTCCAATGTCGATTCTGAGGAGCTGTACGGCGATTCTATTCGCGATGTCCGGATTCTCTCAAGAATTACCGAAGATGTCCCACGTTGTGCGCGCATCGGGTGAGGCCACGGTCAGTGCGAAGCCGGACCGCGCCGAGATCAATATCGGCGTAGTCACGCATGGTCCTACGGCGGAGAGTTCTTCGCAGCAGAATGCGGAGCAGACCTCACAAGTGATGACCACTTTGAAGCGCATCGTTGCTAGCGGAGGCGAGTTGAAGACAAGCGGCTACTCGGTCTCACCGGAATACGATTATCCGAAGGATGGCAAGCCGAGATTGAACGGATATCAAACGAGCAATACGGTTCAGGTTACGTTGAATGACCTGGCTTTGCTTGGTCCTGTCATTGATAAGAGCGTTTCTTCGGGCGCAAACGAGATCACCGGAATCGCATTTTCCTTAAAGGATGACCTGGCGATTCGACAGCAGGCCTTATCGGAGGCCGCGCAGAAGGCGAAGACAAATGCGGAGGCGATTGCGCGGGCACTGGGGTTAAAGGTTGTGGGCGTGCTTTCTGCGGAGTCAAGCGCTATGGGTGGCATCCGTCCGCTTCCCGTCGCTTTCATGAAGGCTGAGGCCGGGATGGCACGAGCGCCGACCCCAGTTGAGGCTGGCGATCTGGATATTCACGCGACGGTAACGGTGACACTCGAGATCCAATAAAGATTTGCTCCGAGGTTGGGAGACCTAAACGGGAACTCGGGCGAGCGCGGCTCACGTGCGCAGGGTTCCGTGTGATGAGATCTGTTTGCCCACCAAAGACTTACCGCTCGCCGCTCGTTAGATTCTCAGAAGAGATGCTGATTTCCGCTTGGCCCCGCTGAAGTATGTTGGAGGTTACGGTCCCGAATGATCGAAGGTAGCAGCGTCCTCGACCCTGTGTTCCTAAACACGGTCGGGCACATATTGGGCGTAGTACTGTTCGGGCTCTTCACCGTTTTACTGTTGAGAAGCGGAAACGCACCGGATAGCAGACAGCGGGCCGCTTCCGTCGTTGCTTCCTGCCTGGCACTTGCCTGGAACGTTGGATCGTTGATCGGCCTGGCATTCCTCGAGCGGGACGGAGGCGTCGAAGAATGGCTGGTCGCTATCAATTTCTCGGCCCTCAGTTTGCTTCCCGCTGTTTTGTTTGCTGTTCTGCTGAAGCGGAATAGCCGTTACTTGATCCGCCTCGGATATGCCGTTAGCGCGCTTTCTGCTGTTCTGCATTTCTGGGAACTACGGCCTCATTCTGGAAGATTACATGAAGCGTCGTTGTTGCTAGTCAGTATCGGATTCGGCGTACTTGGGACAGCGGCGCTACTCGAGATCCGACATTCAAGCCGCCCGATTCAAGAGAAAAGGGCGTCGACCATCGATGTTGTCTGCCTGATGCTGTTCACTTTCTCGTTCCTTCATTTCGGGTTCGGCCATTCGAGGACGGCATGGACCAGCGAGGTGGCGTGGCACCACGCGAGCATTCCGCTCGTACTCATGGTTCTGTTGCGAGAGTACAGGCAGTTGATGGCCGAAGCCTTCATCCGTTTTCTCGCCAACGTAGGGTTGGCTGGCGTGTTTGGGGCTGGTCTATATTGCGTGCTAGAAGCCCTCAAACACGTTCTACCAGTGCGTGGAAACGCATTCATCGCCGCCATACTCGCGGTTGCGTTGTGTTTTTCATTGGTACTGTTCTCCTACATCAGGGCGGGACTGCAGAAAAAGCTCACCCGTTACGTGTTTGGCCGCGGTGATCTGAACCGCTGCTCGGCGAGTATCTTGCAGGCCTCCTCGGAATGCGAAACGGAACAACAATTTCTCGAAAGAGCATCGAAGGTTATCGCTGATTTCGTAGAAGCTGAGCGTTCTGAGCTTGTAGAAGGGGAGGTCCATGTATCGGGCGGCATTTCTCGCCCGCTACGGCGGGCGGAAATTGGGGTTCCTCTCGTGTTCTCGAGAGGAGACGGGCGGACCCTGCTGCTGGGCCGCCGAGCGGGCGGCAAGCGCTACCTTGCCGAGGACATCGCGTCGCTTCGATCCCTTGCGGGTGTGGTGGTTCAACAGGTCGAAAGATTCAGGGCGAATCAGCTGCAGCATCTCGCGCAGGAAGCTGAACTGAGGGCGCTTCGAGCGCAGGTGAACCCGCATTTTCTTTTTAATGCGTTAAACACACTCTATGGCACGATCCACCGTGAATCGATGGTGGCCAGGCGACTGGTATTGAACCTGGCCGAGCTGTTTCGTTACTGCTTGCAGCGGGATCGTGAACTTATTCCATTGGGTGAGGAACTCGAGATTGTTCAGGCTTACTTGGAAATTGAAAGCCTGCGCCTCGGTGACCGCTTTAAATTTGAGATTGCTGCAACAGACTCCGCCAGAAACGCCAAGATTCCCGCATTATTGGTTCAGCCTCTGGTGGAGAACGCCATCAAGCACGGGATATCAAAGGTGAAGTGGAGTGGCCGTGTGCAACTGGTTGCCGAGGATGTTGAGGGGATGCTGACGATATCGGTTTCTGACAACGGCCCTGGTTTCGACCCAGCGAGGTCGACCTCAGGCATCGGGATGGGGCTGGAAAACGTCCGGCAGCGGCTGAAGCTCGGCTGTGCGGCGGGATCGGATCTAAAAATTGATTCGAGCGTGAGCGGATGTACAGTAACGGTTCGCGTCGCCCAGTGCTCGGCCGGGAGGCCCGATCGTTCCCAAACGTTCCCCGTTCACTCCACCGCCCAGCCCGTTCGTCGATTGTAGCGGAGCAAGTCTGCAGATTAGCGGGACACTGGTCGTCTGATGATGCGCGTCTTGATTGTCGATGACGAACCGGTTGCACGGCGCGTGCTCAGGCAGGAGCTTGAGCTGTTTGATGATCTGGTGATTGTTGGCGAGGCGGAAGACGGTGCGTCCGCTCTGAAAGAGATCTCCGCGTTCCAACCGGACCTGATCTTTCTCGATCTGGAGATGCCGGTTATGACCGGTTTTGAAATGATCAGCCGCCTTCATACGACGCCTGCGCCGGTGGTCGTCATTGTGACTGCTTATGATCAGCATGCAATTCAGGCATTCGAAGCTGGAGCGATCGATTACCTGCTGAAACCGGTGAGTCAAACTCGCTTGCTCCAGAGCGTCGATAGAGCGCGCAGGCTAGCGAGGAATCCCGGGCAAGTGCTGGAACGTATCGGCGAAATTCAGGCGCTTGCGCCGGCTGCTTTCGAACGTGGTCCGGCAAGAAAGATTGTCGGGAAACTCGGAGACGAGTATTTTCTGTTGGGCGTAGAAGAAGCTTTGGCCTTTCAGGCGGATGGCGATCTGACCTGGATACTCACTGCCAAACAGCGATACTTAGCGACCCAGAATTTAAGCGCACTCGAGGCCAAACTCCGTAGCAGTATGTTCCAACGCATTCATAGGAATGCCATCGTCAACGTTAATCACATTCGTAAAATGAGCATGCTGACCAGCCAACGATGGCTCTTGACTCTGACGAACGGTCAAGAATTTGTCGTGAGTAAGCGACAAGCCAAAAATATCCGCCCTTTCCTCGATTGGTAACGAAATTCCGCCTAATCGCATTGCGTTAGAGATTCACTATGCGATTGCGGAATAGTTTGCCAGTCCGCTCATCGCGAAAATCAGCCGTCCGCTTCAAAGATGAGTTCGGTGGTCGGAAAATTGTACCGTCGCTCGGAAGCCCCAAGTAATCTCAGCCTTCAGGGGTGGCACTATGCAACGTCGCCGATCTTTTCAGAGGAAATTCATTTCGTGAAAATAGCTGTATTTACCTGCCTACTTAATGTGATGCTTGCGCTTGGCCCGAGTTTTGCCTCAGGACAATCGCTGGGGAATGCCGGGACGATTGAAGGAACAGTGGTTGACCCGTCTGGCGCGAACATTCCGGGAGCGCTGGTAACCGCGCTGAATCCCGTAACCGGGTATCGTCAAAGCGCAAGGCAGACTCGACGGGCGAGTTCCGATTGACAAATCTTCCGCCCAACCCGTATCACCTCGTCGTACAGGCGAGCGGATTCGCTCCCACGAGCGAGGATGTCACAGTTCGGAACTCCGTGCCGATCGAAATCCATCCCAAGCTTCAACTCGGGACCGCGGCGACTACGGTAAACGTCGAGGCAACAGGAGCTGATCTGCTTGAGAACGACCCGACGCCGCATGAGGACGTCGATCGCAATGTATTCTCCAAGCTGCCTACCTTCGATCCCGGGACAGGATTGAGCCAGGCGATTACTTTCAGTACCGGAGGTGTCGCGGCCGATGCAAACGGCTTTTTCCACCCGTTAGGAGATCATGCGCAAGTTTCTTTCATGATCGACAACCAGCCGATCAGCGACCAGCAGAGCAAGGTGTTCTCGACACAGCTTCCAACGAGCGCGATACAAAGCATGCAATTGATTACCGGGGCCCCACCCGCCGAGTTCGGCGATAAGACGAGCTTAGTGGACCAAATAACAACCCGCTCGGGACTTGGGGCAGGGAAGCAATTTGGGAGTGTCGAGACTTACTATGGAACGTTCGGCTCGACGGGCGGAGATGTCAGCTACGGTTTCGGCAACGAGCATTTCGGGAATTTTCTTGCGCTCGATGGGACGCGCAGCGGGCGGTTCTTCGATACTCCGGAGTTCCAGCCGTTTCACGACATCGGCAATAACCAGACGATTTTTGATCGCTTCGATTTCCAGCCGAACGGCGTAGATGTATTTCACCTGAACATTTTCCTGGCCAGAAATTGGAGCCAGATCCCAAACAGCTATGATCAACTGACACAGGATCAGCGGCAACGAGTGCTGACGTGGAATATAGCGCCCGGTTATCAGCATACGTTCGGCGGGCACGCATTGTTGACCGTGAATCCCTACGTACGCAAAGATCAGTTCAACTACTATCCGAGTACGAATCCATTCGACGACACGCCATCAACGCAGAGCCAAAGCCGGCAGTTGTTCAACTATGGCCTCCGTGCTGACCTGGCAATCAACAGGGGTAGACACAACATTAAAATCGGGACGGATTTGAAACAGACACGCCTGATCGAGTCATTCAACTTTGCCATTACCGATCCGACATTCAATGCCGTCTGCAACGACGCGAACGGAAATCCAGTGACGGACCCTACAATTACTGATCCGAATGCGTGTGATCGCCTCGGCTACGTAACGAATCCCAACCTCCAGCCAGGCTTGATTCCGTTCGACCTTTCACGAGGCGGAACGCTTTTTCAGTATCGCTCGACCCACAACATCAACCAGTACGCGTTTTATGCCCAGGACTCGATTTCCCTCGGGAATCTGCAGTTGAACGTCGGGTTGCGTGGGGATACATATTACGGGCTGACGTCCGCGTCGGCGGCAGAGCCCAGGGCCGGACTCGCGTACAACATCAAGCGAACCAACACGGTCTTGCGCTTAGCGTACACTCGCACATTCGAAACGCCGTTCAACGAGAACCTGCTGCTATCGAGCGCTTCGGGACTGACAAACGGCCAAGCTTTGGGCGTGCTCGGCGCCAATCAGACACCTCCCATTTCGCCCGGCGGAAGAAATCAATATAACGTGGGATTTCAACAGAGCATCGGGAGGTACATCCGGATCGACGCAAATTATTTCTGGAAGTACACGCGCAATGCTTACGACTTCAGCGTCCTTCAGAACACCACGATCACGTTTCCGATCGCATGGTACAAATCGAGCCTGGATGGACTGACCGCCCGCGTCAGCACAACCGATATTCACGGGTTTATGGCTTATTGGACGGTGGGCCACACGAGAGCACGGTACTTCCCTCCGCAGACAGGCGGGCTACTGAACACTTCGGTGGTACCGGCCGGTGTCTTCCGCATTGACCATGACCAGGCTCTTCAGTCGACGGTGGTGACGCGCTACCAGCGGCCGCACAATACGGAGTATGTGAGCTTCATCTGGAGATATGACAGCGGCCTAGTAGTCAGCGGTGTGCCCGATGTAAGCGCGGCGCTAGCTCTCACCGCGGCTCAACAGGTGGATATCGGCCTTGCCTGCAATGGCGTTCGAGCGACTCTCAGCGCCCCGTTCGATCCCACTACGCCCTGCGACTACGGTGCTTCTACACTGCTTAGGCTTCCGCAAACCGGCACCGAGAACGACGATCACAATCCGAATCGCGTAAAGCCGCGTAACCTGTTTGACCTCGGAGTCGGCACAGACAATCTGATGCACGTAGAGGGTCCGCGCCGCATTACGGCTTCGGTGCAGATCGAGAATCTGACGAATAAACTTGCGCTTTACAACTTTCTCTCGACATTCAGCGGAACGCACTTCTTGCAGCCACGAACAGTAGTCGCTCGAATCGGCTTCGTTTTTTAGCCGAAGTGACGAGGTGTCGATCAAAGCCGGTTCACTCTGAGTTGAAGTGGGCCGGTTGAGGCGACAGTTGCACGCCTGTGAGCGATGGCATTCATCAGAATTGAACGGCTGCTCGCTACCATACTCAATGTGAAGAAGTCGGCATACATTCTCCTTTTTTCGCTTTGTCAGTTGCTGGTGGCGAGCCCGGCTTTCGCCTGGGGCGCAAAAGGCCACCGTATCGTCGCAATGATCGCGCAGAACCACATTCAATCCTCGACAAAGGCGCAGATTGCCCGGCTCCTGGGACAGGAAACACTCGTCACAATTTCTAGCTGGCCCGATGAGATCAGGAAGGACCGGGACGAAACGTCCGGTTGGCACTATGTCGACATTCCGAAGGCCGCTGCATTTTTCGACAATGAGCGAGACTGCTATCAGCCGTATAGCAACCATAAGAATTCGGATGTGGACCATCAGAA
>JAFAUR010000807.1 GCA_019243205.1 Acidobacteriaceae bacterium
CAGTTGCCTTCAAATCCACCTCTCGTGGTCATACTCCACGGCTGCACGCAAACAGCCGCTGGCTATGATTATGGCTCCGGTTGGTCCCGCCTTGCTGAGCGTTACAAGATCGCCCTGCTTTATCCTGAGCAGCAGCGCTCCAATAACTCAAACCTTTGCTTCAATTGGTTCCTGCCCCAAGACGCTCGACGCGATGAGGGCGAAGCTCTTTCAATTCGGCAAATGGTCGAGGCGCTTGTCCTCCGCCATGGCATCGATCGCGAGCGCATTTTTCTGACTGGGCTTTCGGCAGGAGGGGCCATGACTTCAGTAATGCTCGCCACTTACCCCGAGGTGTTCGCCGGAGGCGCTATTATTGCTGGCCTTCCTTATGGCTGCGTTTCGTCGGTCCCGGAAGCATTCGAGCTAATGCGGGGACACCGCCTCCCTACACAGGACCAACTCCAATCACTCCTGCGTTCTGCTTCGACCTATGCTGGCCCTTTTCCGACCATCTCGGTTTGGCAAGGCACCGCCGATCATATTGTTGCGCCTTCGAATATGGAGGCGATCATCTCGCAATGGCGCGGCGTACACCAGGTCGGAGAATTGCCCACTCGCTCCGATTTGATCGGTGGATTCCCGCACAGGGTGTGGACGGATCACAATGGCCGAACGCTCATTGAAGGCTACAGCATAACCGGAATGGCCCATGGGGCACCGATCGCCACGAGGCCCCCTGACAATTATGGGGAAAAGGCCCCCTTCATGCTGGACGCTGGGATCTCTTCCACTTTCCACATTGCTCGTTCATGGGGGCTAGTGAGGCCGGCCGAAGACCAAGAAGAAATCGGGTTCCCACAGAACTACAATCCCTATGCCACATCAGATGCTTCGCCGCGAGATTCAGAGGAACCGCCCTACTTGCACTTGCGTAAGGCTGCGGGAGTGAAAACGATTATTGAGGATGCACTGCGCGCAGCGGGCTTGATGCGGTAGATGTGATGCTATGCGGCGTCCGCTTCGGGTTCTTAGAGCGCCATGCTTGAACGTCGCCCGGGCTATTGATCCGTCTTTATGATGCATCTGACCGTCGCGATCGGCAAGCGTCCTGGAGGCGCTGCGCGAGCCTGACGAAGAAATGCTGAAAGCAGGCGGCGCGACTGCTAGAAAACGGATGAATTTGGCCTTGGGAGATAGCCGGAAATTCGACTCCGTGCCATGGCACAATGCTGTTACGAGTATCTCTCCGTCCCGCAAATTTCCGAACGAGGATCGATACCGTGCTCCCCGATATAAGGGCTTTTTTTTGGAGCCTAACAGAATGCTAATTCACCCGGGTTCTGCGCATATAATGATCGTTAAAGCAATTTAGATAACAGATGACCTATGACGCCGGCAGAAACGGCTTCACGGCGGCGGCAAAGTCATCGCGAGTAGCACGCCATTTAAAGCGGAAGTTGATTTGAATCTGAAGGAGAGGAACTGATGAACAATGAGAAATACGACGAGATTGTCGATAAGCTGCTCGACCTCACGCTCGGTGATCACGAGCTCGACGATCAAGCCAGCCGTTTCGTCTCGCGGCTGTCTGATTTTCTAGAAAAGGACGGCCTCACCGTATGCGTCCCCGAGGCAGACGAGCGGGTTTTGAACGAGATTCACCAAAAGCACGTATCACCTCGGGCGGGATGACACGAATGGTAACGTCCATCCCTCGTCAAATGGCGGCGCCTTATACCTCGGCCACGGCCTCTTCGATCGCCTGACGGTTGCAGCATCCGCAGAACCCGCAGCCTTCCACATTCGAACGGATCGTTGTCCGCGATCTCCGAATCCTAGAAGGCGTTTCGTACTTGGCGGTGGTGTGGGCAAGGCCGAAGAATGGCCGCCGGTGCACTCGACAGGCCGATAATGCGCGCGCCCGATCTTCACTAGGCGCGTACTCATAATTGCATGGGGGAACGTCCGCTTTCGGGCGAAAAAGACATGGTCCAAATGTCCCAGAATGTCCGCTTCTGACCCGAACCAGACCTCAGCAGGAACTGCGATCATCCTGGTGCACAAAACGCCTACTCGCTATCCTACTCCCCTGTCCCTGCCCCCTCCATTCCGACGGTGGGCGTGACCATCAATCGCTCAGCGGTGATTCACGACCTTCGGTCCAACGGGGGTTCGGGCTCGGGTAGCGGAATGAATTCACGATCCTCAGGGACGGAATCGAATCGTCCCTGATTCCAGTCAGCCTTAGCTTGCTCGATGCGCTCCTTGCGTGACGAAACGAAATTCCACCAGATGTATCTTGCACCATCCATGGGCTCGCCGCCGAGCATCATGAATCGTGCGTCGGTCTTGGCCCGGATGGTAATGCGATCGCCAGGGCGAAAGACCACACCATTTGGCGCTGCATGAGGGAAGCGCCCGGCGGACTTCGAAGCTTCCGATATCACGGCTGCGCGGAACGATCATCGTCTCAATCGCGTCGCACGAAAAGCGATCGCCAGGCGTCGGGTCTATGGCAGGCTGCCAGCTCATGGCTTTACTCTTTCTGATCAGGGAGCCACTGGATCGATCCCGTCGATCCCGGTCGCATCGAGCGTGCTGTTTCGGGCGTCAGCCCCGCCGCGTGCAGAAGCGATGTGTTGAGCGAGCCTTTTCTGAGGCTGCCCGAGATGCTGAGGATGGTGGTCATGATTCCTCCTTGCTCATTCGTCGCTTCGGCTCGGGATACATGCCCCGTATTGGTCTGTTAGATCGCCCATGCCGGCACGCTCAACTGCCGAGATATGGAGGAAGACATCTTGGCTGCCGCCGTCGGGTTGGATGAAACCAAATCCCTTCTGGCCATTGAACCACTTCACTGTTCCCGTGGGCATCACGCAGCATCCTTGCAGTTTGGGATTGTGGATTTACGCCGCCGGGAAAGCCGGTGTCCACGGGCCCTTATTCTCGACAACGGCCAGAACGCGGCGGCCTGAGCGAATTGGTCGGCGAGGCGGTCCACTCGGCGAGAGTGGGCTCTGGTGAGACAACATTTCTGACAATCGTCTGGGTCTTGCTTTCGATCTGGCTTAGGCGCGGATGCATATAAGGGGCGGCATCTTTGGCAATGGCGGCTGCCTTCTCGAAGTCGCCCTTGTTATAAAAATGGCGGTAGGCCTCGACTATTACTTCGAGGCGCGTCTTGCCAGCCTGTGCGGCTGTCTCGGCAACCTCTCTCGTCTTTTGCGACAGAGCACCTCTTTTCCTGCCCGCTCCTAACCTTACCCCACCATGAGTCATTTTGAATTCTCTTGATTAAAGTACTGTCGCTTTGTTAACGCGAGCCTCGGCGTCCCACAGAATTCCATTTCCTGATAATTTTTCGTCTTTATAGATAACATAAAATCAGTCTATTTCAAATGGATTATGCAATTTTATATAGTAGCGAACAACTGCGAATATAAGGGAATACTGATGAATATCCTCGGTGGGGTCGGCCTCATCCAATGCGCGTCGCCGGAACGAGAATTGCAAGTTCACGAGCGCAAGGTATGTTCGATTGACGCGGCGTTTGCATCCGCAGAGGAATTCGTCCCAAATGAAAAGCTTCTGGAACGAGCCCTTCGAATGCATCTCCGCGGAAGACCGACGACGAATTGAATCGGAGCGTCTGCAGATCCAGATCGAGTACAATCAACGAACAAGCCCATTTCTGGCTGCGAAGCTTGATAAGGGAAGAGTGAGGTTGGCTGATATTCGCTCGACGGCTGATCTGCCGTTGATTCCCTTTATGGAAAAATCCGAAGTTGCCAGTTCGCAACTTGATGGAGCGCTTCTAGGCGCCACACAGTGCGCGGCAACCCCAGACATCGTGCGTGTGCAAGCGACCGGCGGCACAACTGGCAAACCGATGCGGATCGGTCTAACCCGCAGGGACATTGAAGACTACAACGAAATGGGAGCGAGGGCTCTGTGGGCTATGGGTTGCCGCCCTAACGATATCGTCTTCACTTGTATGAATTTCAGTATCTATGCAGGCGGCTTAAGTGACCATTTGACGTTTGAGAACTTGGGCGCAACCGCCATTCCCTATGGTGTTGGCCAAAGTGAGCGACTGCTCAGGATGATGGCAGATATTGATGGTGACGTAGGGATTTGGGCGACGTCTTCGTATGCCGCTCGCTTAGCGGACGTGGCATTTGACGCCGGCCTGGCTCCGCGCTCGATTGGCCTTACAAAAGGATATTTCAGCGGTGAGGCGGGAATCCAGGTCGCAGGATATCGAAAGCGCATCGAAGACGTCTGGGGAATGCGAGCCCAGGACTGCTATGGCACCGGTGAACTTGGGCTGCACTCTGGAGAATGTGAACATCGCAAAGGGTTCCACTATGGGGCGACGGGGTTTGTATTTACAGAATTGATCAACGCCGAAACCGGCGAAGTTTTGCCGTTCGAAGATGGCGCTAGAGGCGAAGCCGTGTACACCTCCCTGCGCCGTGAGGCGTGCCCGGTGCAACGGATGCGATCACATGACCTGATGCAGGTATTTACGGAACCTTGCGCTTGCGGAAGAACTTCCTTCCGCTTCAAAATTCTCGGACGGTCTGATGACATGTTTATTGTCAAAGGGGTGAACGTGTTTCCTCAGGCCGTGCATGCTTCTCTTGTGAAATTCGTTCCCAGGCTCACTGGCGAGTATCAAATTGTGCTCGATGAAGCTCCGCCAATTGACTATCCCGTGAGGGTTCGAGCTGAGGTGGCTCGCAACGTCCCACTTACAATGCACAACGAACTGATCGCGGAGGTCGCTCGGAGAGTGCAGGCAGAAAACAATTTCGTCTGTCAG
>JAFAUR010001018.1 GCA_019243205.1 Acidobacteriaceae bacterium
ACGAATATATAAAGGATACGGAAGCCTACCGTCACGGAAACGAAGAAATCGCAAGCGACAATTCCATTTGCATGGTTCCGGATGAACGTCGACCAGCGCTGGTCCTTGCTGCCATGCGGGCGTGGCGCTTGCTCGATGTATTTTCTAATCGTGCGTGGTGAGAGACGAATTTGCAGTTTGAGCCAAAGTTCATCGGCAATCCGCTCTTCGCCCCATGTCAGATTTTCCGCTGCCATTCGATGAATTAAGCGCCGCACCTCTGCCGATATCGCTGGCCGCCGACGTGTCTCGATTTCCAACGCCAGAAGCGGCGGAACGCAGTTCGATGCCAGCCGATCAAGGTGGCTGGTTTGACAATCACCAAGGCGCTGCGCCAGTCGAAGAAGCGGGCGAGTTTGGACAAAACGAACCGATCGGCGGCTGCGGTTGCGGCGGCTTTTTTCTCGCGCTCTTGAAATAAGGCAAGCTGCTTACGCAAGAACAGATTTTCCGCAGCCAGAGCAGTCCGGCTACGCAAACCGGCAGCGCAGAAGCTGACGCAGTCTGAAACGAGGATTTGTAACGTGACACTCAGCTTCAGAAGCTGTCGGGAAATGCTTACCACGTGGCAATCGTCGCACGGCTATTTACCTGATTTCATTGGCCGATCACATTTTTGCGGACAACAGGTTGGTTTTGGACGGTGCGCCTGTTGTCCGGCCAGAATGGGATACAGGGTTGATACACCAATATTCCTTCGAATCGACAACACGTTGGCCAACTCATTCAAGGAGGACCGTTCGCCCGAACCGTCCTCCTTCTCAGCATCTGAGCTTACTTCACCGTCAGGCTCACGGGCACAGTGTGTACGTCGTTTCCTGACTGCGCCGTGATCGTCAACATGAAGGTTCCATGATTGACGTTCATGGGTGGATGCAACTCGACCGTCATGGCGGCGTTGTTGGAACCATTTAGACGGACTGACGCGGGCGATAGGGTGCAGCTCGAGTTCGGCGGCCCTCCGCTGCAACTGAGCGCGACCGTCCCATTGAAGCCACCGAGGGACGTTAACGCGAGGGAGTAGGTAGCGTCTTGACCGGAAGGAATCGTCTGTGAACTGGGCGAGGCCGCAATGGCAAAGTCAGTCACCTGTAAGATCACCGAGGCACTGGCACTCGTGTAGTTGGTCGTGTCACTGGGCGTAAATACGGCCTTAAGCGTTTGCGCCCCCGCCGGGAGAACCGTTCCTTCTGCGGGCGTGTAGCTGAAAGAGCCGGGCACGTTGGCCGTGGCATTCAACTGTGCCGCGCCGAGCGGCGTGCCGTAGGTAATTGGTGTGGGCGTGACCCACGTGATTGTTGGAGTCGCCTGGTTTACTTGCAGAGTGACGGAGGAGAAGGCCGTTGTGTAATCCGTGCTATCGGTCGGCGTGAAGATGACTTTCAATGTCTGTGCACCCGCCGAGAGAACAGTACCCAGAGCTGGATTGTAGACAAATTTTCCCTGCACGGTTGAGGTCGCATTCAACTGCGCCGTGCTGAGGGCTGTGCCGTAAGTGATCGGGGCCGGTGTAGCCCACGTGATGCTGGGTGTCGCTTGGTTTACCTGCAACATGACCGAAGCGGTAGTGGTTTTGTACTTTGTCGTGTCGTTCGGGGTAAAGACCACTTGCAACTGTTGCAATCCCGCCGAGAGAACGGTTCCAGCAACTGGCGTATAGGCGAACGTGCCGGGTACGTTGGCCATCGCATCCAGTTGCGCTGGGCCAAGCGGCGTGCCATAAGTGATCGGAGCCGGTGTGGCCCAAGTGATCACTGGGGTTTGTTGCCCTTGCGTGACGGTTTCACTCACAGAGCCCTTAATGGACGAGACGTCCACATCCGTGGCGGCCACCGACTGTGACCCGGTCGTGCCAAAGCTGACGCTGAAGGTGTGAGTGCCGCCGTCCGAGGCCGTGAAGGCGTAATCGGCGGGTAGTTGCGCGGCCGCATCGGTGCTGGTGAAGTGAATGGTTCCCGTATAGAACGGCAGCGTCACGCCTTTCGAGTTCTTCACGGTCACCGTCACGGACAGCGGGGTACCGGTGGGTACAGAAGAAGCGGTTGTTGTGAGACTCAGGGACGCACCAGGTCCGTTCACGCACGCTCCTTGATTATTGGACCAGAGCTGCTGAATGGTAAAAGTCTTCCCATGCGCCGAGACGGTGTCCTCATATTGATTACAGATATCGCCAATCTCGCCATTCGTGTTGTCATACCAGGCGAGCGGCGGCCCATTTCCAGGACCGGCGAATGCCACTTGGGCATCGGTGATGGATTCGGCGAGTTCGTGCGAGGAAACCGAGGTGATGTTTTGAAACTCGGTTCCACCACCGCATCCACTGTCGCAACCGCTGCCAGAGCCAAAATCCGGCACGACGCTGTACTGGAAGATCTGCTGGCTTGTACCAGTTGTCTTAGAACTTCCGTGATAAGCACAGAACCCACCGGCTTGGCAACTATTAGTGCCCCCCGTAGTAATATTCATCCCCGGCGGAAAGTATACCGTGTACAACGTATTGCTCTGGCCACTTGCGTCGGTACTGACAGGGGGCAGGTGGCTGGCAGCGATTTGCTTCTGCAACTCGGTCTGAATGGCACTATCATCAATGGTCCCACTCGTAACCGAGGGAGTAATCGTGTACGGACCGAGAACCGTGCCGTGTCCGATGTTCTGGTTGGTGGTGGTGCCGTTATAGTTCACCCCCACAGTTGAGTACTCGTACATTAGATCTAAATACGTGCTGTCCACCACAGTTTGGTAGAAGCCCGTGATGCCGTTCGTGACGACGGGATCAACGTTATTGCCCCAGTAGACAACCACCACTTGCACGTTGGAGATCACCGGTCCGCCATTGTAGGTGAGTTGCGCGCCGGCCGGTCCGGCACTACTCGCATTCGTAAGGGCGTCGGGTCGCGTGGCCGGCTGATTGGGATCGCGAAACGGGACGATCCGGATGGGCAACTTTTTGACCGCCGGAGCAGGCGTACAGGACGGGTTCCCCACCGTGTCGGTGTTCGCAGTGTCGGAGGCGTTCGCGCGGCAAACGTTAAAGGGCTGGTTCGAAGCGGGTAGGACTGAAAACGGGGATGGGCTCTGCGCTTCCGCCCACAATGGAGCGAAGGCACAGAGAAAGACAAGGAGAAACGGCCGGGGGTAAGGCATGGGGTTTAGCTGCTAGGGATTTAGCTGGATTACACTATATCCCCTTTCAGGCAGATT
>JAFAUR010001039.1 GCA_019243205.1 Acidobacteriaceae bacterium
GAAGCGGAAATACTCGGCCAGCCGGGGGCGGTATTCTTCACACCGGAGGACATCGCAAAGGGCGCAGTCGAGCAGGAACTCGAAGGTGCTAACACCACCGGACGTGCTGAGGACGAACGCTGGCATGTTCGGAAAGACCGAAGCAGGTTTTGGGGCAGCGGAGTGATGACGAGTTTGCGGGGCCCCGGTGGTGAGCGCCGCGGCTATGCCAAGGTCATGCGGGACCATACCGAGCAGCGTTTGAAAAGCGAAGCCTTACGACTGAGCGAAGAACGCTTTCGGCTACTGGTCGAAAACGTACGTGATTGCGCGTTGTTTTCGGTTGATGTACAGGGGAACGTAACCGAATGGAATGCAGGCGGCGAGCGGATATTTGGGTATTCCGCCGAAGACATCTTGGGTCGTTCCGCGATAGATGTACTTCCCGCAGATGAGGAGGCGAAAACAATTTTTCGCCGCGATCTCGAAAAAGCTGCCAAGGAGGGCGGAGCAGCCGCAGAAGCCTGGCTTAAACGAAAGCACGGGACTAGATTCTATGCGCGTTGGACAACGAACGCCACCCGCGGGGCGGGCGGCCAGCTCATCGGGTATACAAAAGTCCTCCGAGATGAAACAGAACACAAGGAGACAGAACAAGAACGCGAACGACAATTTCAACGAGACCGCGAGTTGCTCGAGGGCCGGGTCCGTTTTACAAATTCTGCGCTCGACCGCACAAAAGAAGAATTGGAGGATCTCGCCGGCCAATTGCTCAACGTGCAAGATACGGAGCGCCGCACCATCGCTCGCGACCTCCATGATCATTTAGCACAGCGGATTGCACTGATTGAAATTAAGATTGTCCAGCTTCGAACCGGCTTCCGCAGTAATCTCGATCATCTCCAGTCAGAGCTGGGACACATCCAAGTACAAGTGGCCGACCTGGCGGAGGAGGTTCGCAATGTTGCGCATCGACTCCATCCCTCGACCCTGGAACACCTTGGCATAGTGCCTGCGCTGCGGAGCCTGGTTGAAGAACTTAATATAAGGCGGGCAAACCAGATATACATTGATGTTGAGAACTTTTTTGAAGAAGGGCTTCCACCAGAGATTCGCAGTACCCTATATCGGATATGCGAGGAGGCGCTTCGGAATGTTCAGCGCCATGCCGGAGATGTGCCGGTAACAGTTACTTTGTACCGAAGCCCTCAAATAGTCCATCTTGAGGTTCAGGATGAGGGCCCCGGGTTCAGGCAAGACGCGCTGCATTCAAAGAAAACATTGGGACTGATCAGCATGGCCGAACGCGCCCGGCTCCTTGGAGGAACATTCATCCTAACATCAAGCCCGGGACATGGCGCGAAGCTCGAAGTAGCTGTTCCTGTGTACGAAGAGGCACATAAAGCTCGCGGGACGCATTCTGGCGCATGACTGCAGCGGGCGAAGACGTTTAGCGAGTCTACTCGGAACCGGAACCTTATGGCCCGTAATCCGGGAGAGAGTGCCACCGCTCATAGTTCGCAATGGGCGCAAAAGAAAGACGGTCGTATCATAGCGGTTTGCGACAGCGGTTTGCGACAGCGGTTTGCGACGTCACATCAAACGTTTGGCTTACGCGTGCGTAGGAATCGTACTTATCTGCTTGGGCGTGTTCAGAAGAAGCATCGATGCCTCTCAACTTTCGCTGTGGCGTCGTTTGCCGAGAACCGCGGGCGGGTTCTTCTTCCTTTATTGTGGGACGATGTATTACTTTCCCAAGTACCGGAGACGCCGTGCCGAGCTAGATGCAATTACCGGGCGAAGCCGAAGCGGAGGAACGGAAAAGGAACATAGCGGATTGACGCGTTATCGAACCTGACACGATCGTCTAACACACTGACGGACGACTCCCGAATTCTCGGCCACTCGAACAGAAGATCAACGCCGCTCTCCGATAACGGCCAGTAAGCCGGGTTACCGGAGACCATGGTTCTTTCCGGACGCCAGACGAAAATTTCAGGGCTCCTTGTACGGCGTCGGGCGAGACTTTGCCACTTCAGCTTGCGCGCGACGGGTGTTGTCGTGGCTTTCCTCGGCTATCCGATACCCATTAAGTGCTCGATCACGCTGGCCTGTGATATCGAAGATCTTGCCCATGTTGATATGAGACCAAACTTAGTCCACACTTAATGACGCGCTCTTTGCCAGAGCAACATAAGCGCTTCCCCCTTTGGGAATTCCGACTCGACCGTCCCGGTGGGTGGAAATTGACATCCGGCTAACTCTCTCGTTACACTGAATTGTTCGAGTCTTTCGAGCGGAGAGAATAAGTCTGTCCATGCGCACCGAGTATCCGTCCAAGCATGAAATTGTTCGTGCGTGGCACGTGATTGACGCAAGTGACGCCGTCCTTGGCCGGGTGGCCAGCCGTGCCGCTATGCTCTTGATGGGCAAGCACAAACCCACGTTCGCCCCGTCCATCGATACCGGC
>JAFAUR010001108.1 GCA_019243205.1 Acidobacteriaceae bacterium
GTCGTTTTGCGAATTGCTCCTTTCATCTACTGCGGATGCCCGCTGTAGATCGTATGCGGTATTAGCTAACCTTTCGGCTAGTTATCCCCCACAAAACGGAAGGTTGACCACGTGTTACTCACCCGTCTGCCACTGGAGTATTGCTACCCCCGTTCGACTTGCATGTGTTAGGCACGCCGCCAGCGTTAATCCTGAGCCAGGATCAAACTCTCCATAAAAATTTTATGGAGCCGATTGTTGGCTCTCAAACTTGTTGTACGATCGGACTGACTTATCGTGAAAACCGGTGGAGCCGGGGTTCACATCAATCCGATTAAAAATCTCACTGAACAAAAAGAAAAACGCCTTGCGGCGCTTCGTCTTTTTGGTCGGAGACCCACAGACTTATGCGCTACTGCACTGTTCAGTTTTCAAGGAACGAACACTTCGCCCCGACCGATCGACTTTCGACAAGTCTAGGATCAAGCTCCCAACTCGCGAGGACGTCGAGCGCACAGGCTCCAGAGTCACGACGACCAGTATATCGGAGCGTCGTAGGAGCGTCAAGGCAAATTTATAACTCGGCGGACGGCCATTTCGTTGCGCTGCGCTGCCGGCGCCGCTGGGCCTTGGCCCGGTTTCCACAAACGGCCATATCGCACCATGCCCCGGACCCGTTTTTCGAGTGGTCGTAGAACGCCCAGAGGCATGTCTGTTGACGGCAAGCCTTGAGTCGCCGCCACGTTCCGGTCCGAAGGGCATCGTAGATCGCCGCCAAGAGTCGGCCGATCGCCTGTTGGTCAGCGGTGCCGGTCGCTGCCAGGGACGTCTCTCCGGGCGTCGGACCGAGGCACATCCTCAGCGTCACGTGCTGACCGAGATTGCGCACCTGCTCCCAGCCGGCGGCCGGATCGGCCTCTCCGGTATGGCTAAGCAGCGCCTGCCGAAGCGCCTCGCGGAACTCGCGCAAGCGCTCGGCGGCGGCGGGATCCAGCACTTCGCTTCCTTCTAATAGGCCGTTTTCGCGCAGCCATGCCGCCGCCGATTCGGGCGTTGCCAGGTGGTCCTCGACGGCTACGTGACCAGATGGGTAAAGCCGCCGATGAGTCGAGTTGACGAATCGGCGAACGCGCTCGAGCTCCCCCGGCGCGCTGGGATCTTTAATGGCCATATCTTAGTGTGCTCATAATATATCACCACCAAACTTAATTGACAAGTTACTATAACTATCGTACAATCTTAAGTGGTTACTGACAATTTACATAGAAAGGTAGAAAACGATGGCAGACCCGCGTCCGACAATCCCTCTGGTTCCCGAGCTGATCGACATCACGCGTCGGCGTCCCGGTGCGGCTGCCGACGACTCGCTCTTCGGCGGCTGGGGTGTACGACTTCCGTTCTCGCTTCCGCGATAATGGATCGTAACTCTTAAAGAATTAGTTGACAAAAGGGCGGATGGATCCTATACTACTCTTAAAGAATTAGTTTTCAGATAGGAGTTCGCTATGGTTGATCCCCGCCCGACTATCCCGTTAGCTTTCGAAGCAATTCATCGGCGGCATATCGTTCCGCCAGCCGACAGTGGCCTCTTCAGCGGGTGGGGCATCCGCTCGCTGGTAACGGTCGCTCGCTAAACCAGTATCACGTTAAGGCGTGCCCGGCATCAGCTTATGGGCAGTTGCGGCCGGCACGCCTTTCTTATTATCCTAGAAGCCCTCGGCTTGCTCGCCCGCATCCTTGGCGCCGACTTTCTTCGAGACGGTCTTCGCCTGCAGAAAGAGCATCAGATAGTCGCGGCTTCCGGCCTTTGAGTCCGTGCCGGACATGTTGAATCCGCCAAACGGATGCGCGCCGACGAGCGCCCCCGTACACTTGCGGTTCAAATAGAGATTTCCGACGAAGAACTCGTCTCGCGCCCGGTCGAGTTTGCTTGCATCCTTCGAATAAACCGAACCCGTTAGTCCAAATTCGGTATTGTTTGCGATGCGTAAAGCCTCGTCGTAATCTTTCGCCTTGATAACCGCGAGCACCGGGCCGAATATTTCTTCCTGCGAAATCGTTGCATCAGGCGCAACATCGGTGATGATCGTGGGCTCAATGAAGTAACCATCGCCACTCTTACGGTGGCCACCGGTCAGCAGTCGTCCTTCTTTCTCTCCGATTTCGATGTAGCGTCCGATCGACTTGGCTGCGTTCTCGTTGATCACCGGTCCCATGAAGTTCTTCGGATCCGTCGGGTCGCCAACTTTGATCTTGCCGACGCGATCCTTCAAGCGCGATACGAACTCGTCGTAAATCTTCTCGTCAACGATCGCGCGCGAACA
>JAFAUR010000264.1 GCA_019243205.1 Acidobacteriaceae bacterium
ATCCGCCTTTGGCTTTCGTTCCTTTCGCGCCAATCAGGAAGCCATCTGCCAGGCAGTTGTGGACGGCAAAGACACGCTCGTCGTCATGCCTACGGGCTCCGGGAAATCTCTGTGTTACCAGTTGCCCGGACTCGCACGCGGCGGAACGACTCTTGTCATTAGCCCGCTCATCGCGCTGATGGAGGATCAAGTTACTAAACTCCGCGCCCTCGGTTTCGCCGTCGACCGCATTCACTCCGGTCGCGACCGCGCCGCTTCCCGCCAGGTTTGCCTCGACTATCTCTCAGGCAAATTGCAGTTTCTTTTCATCGCTCCCGAGCGGCTGCGTGTGAGCGGCTTTCCCGAAATGCTCGCCAAGAGAATACCTTCTCTCGTCGCCATCGATGAAGCACACTGCATTTCTCAGTGGGGCCATGACTTTCGTCCAGACTATCGCATGCTGGGCCAACATCTGCCGCGCCTTCGTCCGTCAGCCGTCATCGCCCTGACTGCAACGGCAACGCCGCCGGTTCAGCGCGACATCTGCGAACAACTCGGTTTAGAAAAGACTTCGAAGTTCGTAAGCGGATTCAGACGGGAAAATATCGCCATCGAAGTAGTCGAAGCGGCGCCTTCCCAAAGAGCGTCATTGACGAAACGTGTGCTGATGGATTCGTCCTGCCGTCCCGCAATCGTCTATACACAAACACGCAAGGCCGCCGAGGATCTCGCTGATGAACTGCGAACCGAATTTCCGGCTGCCCCGTACCACGCGGGTCTGGATGCCGCTCATCGCCAGACCGTGCAGCAGGAGTTTCTCGACGGCAAACTCGAAGTCATGGTCGCTACGATCGCCTTCGGGATGGGCATCGACAAACCGAATGTTCGGACCGTGATTCACACCGCGTTACCCGGAAGCCTGGAAGGTTATTACCAGGAGATTGGCCGCGCCGGACGGGACGGCGCTCCCAGCCGTGCTCTCCTCATGCACTCCTATGCCGACCGCCACACGCACGATTTCTTTCTCGAGCGCGACTACCCTCCGGTCGAGATCCTGGAAAAAATCTACACGACTCTCACCGATGTACCTGTCGCGAAAAGTGGTCTCCAGAGGCGTCTGAAAATCGCCTCTGAAGTTTTCGATAAGGCGATCGAAAAGCTGTGGACGCATGGAGGCGCCTGCATCGATGCCGAGGAAAACATCACGCGCGCCGAGCCGGCGTGGCGCAAGCTTTACGTAGCGCAGGGTGAAAGCAGATCGGCTCAGATCGAGCATATGCTGCAGTACGCCGCCAGTGATCATTGCCGCATGTCCACGCTGGTGCGGCACTTCGGAGATCACGCCGACAGCCGGACATCTTGCGGGGTCTGTGATTTCTGCGCGCCGGACACCTGCATCGCGCAAGAGTTCCGGGAACCCAGCGAGGCAGAGTCAGCGCTTGCCGGGCGCATAGTTGCGGCGATCCGCTCGTCGGGATCAAAATCGACGGGCAAGTTGTACTCAGAACTGTGCAAACAGGCTGAACTCACGCGTGATCATTTCGAACAGATCCTCGGCGGCCTGGCCCGCGGCCGAGTGATTCAATTGAACGATTCGGTATTCGAGAAAGACGGCAAACGGATTCCGTATCGTGTAGCCGCTCTGACCGCCGATGGTCGTCCTGCCGCCGAAACGACGCTTGACTTCACCGTCAAGAAGACCTTCGAACCAGAGCCCGGTCACCGGATTCGAAAGAAGAAGCGCCGTCCGGAGAAGATCGCAGCTGATAAAGAAGCACAGCCAATAGGACCGAAGGATGCGAAGCTCGAAGCGGCTCTACGCGCCTGGCGACTCGCTGAAGCAAAACGCCGCAGCCTCCCTGCGTTCCGCATCTTCACTGATCAGGTATTGCAACAGCTCGCGCAGATGCGCCCGGAAACAGATAACGCGCTTCGCTCGATCAAGGGCATAGGCAATGCTCTGATAAAGCAGTACGGTGCCGAGATCCGCCGTATCATCGCTCGCGCTGAGACCTGATCGACTGAAGTCGATATTTTGTGATTTCTTAGACTACTTTTATTGAAATGCATCGCATTTTAAGGCGATGATTACTTGGCAAGACCCATTACATGCTAAAGCTATTCATCGCATCTACATCGCTATCGATCCTAGCCTCTGGTGCGTTCGCCCAGGAGAGGATTCCCGCTGGATCGAAGATCTAGGTGCAGGCCGCCGACGGTCTTGATACCTACCTGATAGCCGCATTGCAGAAGAAAAAGGTTCCTGTCACGGTAACCGAGCAGAGAGAGAACGCGGACTTCGAACTCACCGGAGTTTCTGAACATCAAAAGCCCGGCTGGGCAAAAACTTTAGCTTTAGGACAGATTCACTCGGACGACCAAGCGAGCGTGAAGCTTGTCGACTTAAAGACCGGAGACGTGGTTTTCGCTTATTCGGTCAACAAGAAGAATACGCTTCATGGCACCCAAACCGCAGCGGAAGCCTGCGCGAAACACCTGAAGCAGACGGTAGGGGTGAGCGAGAAATAGGTGATGCAAAGCGGCCGACCTTGATGTCGGCCGTCTTGCACTACAACCTCGTCCGTTAATTGACGGCGCCCAGTTCCGACCGAATTGCCTCCGCAATCCGGCCGGTCCATTTATCCACTTCTTCCTGAGTGCCGGCCTCGATCATCACACGCGCCAGCGGCTCGGTGCCGGAGAAACGCACCACCACGCGCCCTGTCGTTCCAAACTCCTGCTCGGCCGCCGCGATTTCGGCTTGCACCGCGGGCAGGTCCACCAGCGGCCTCTTCTGTTGTACGCGAATATTGACGAGCTTTTGCGGGAAAGTCGCAATCTCCTCGGTCAGCGAGTCGATGGTCTGGCCCGTCGTAAGCATAATCTCGAGCACGCGCAGTGCGGTCAACAATCCGTCTCCCGTCGTCGCAAAATCGGAGAAGATCACGTGGCCGGATTGCTCGCCTCCGAGTACGGCGCCGAGCCGTAGCATCTCTTCCAGAACATACTTGTCGCCAACCGGCGTGCGCACCATCCCGATTCCATGCGCCGCCAAAGCTCTCTCGAGCCCGAGGTTCGACATTACAGTCGCGATGACCACATCCCCCGGCAGCTTGCCGGCCGCCTTCATGCGCGAGCCCGCGAGGAAAAGCACCGCGTCACCATCGATGATTTTTCCGGAGGAAGAGATAAACAGAGCGCGGTCCGCGTCGCCGTCAAAGGCAATCCCCAGATCCGCTCCAGTAGCGAGCACGGCGGCTCGCAATCCCTCAAGGTGCAATGAACCGCAGTCAAGGTTGATGTTGCGTCCGTTTGGGGAAGCGGCGATCCATTCGACGTTCGATCCAAGCTGCTTGAACAGTCGCGGTGCTACCTCCGTGGCGGATCCGTTTGCGCAATCGATAACAAGGCGAAACGGGAATTTGTGTGCAACGGTTCCCGCCAGGTAGTTGGTATAGAGATCGTCGAGAGTGCGGTCTACCGTCAAAGGTTGTGGAACGGCTTCTTCCCCGCTCTGTAGCCACTCGCGGATGATGCCCTCGAGTTCCCTTTCCACCGCGTCCGGCAGTTTGTAACCGGAATGGCCAATCACCTTCAGTCCGTTATCCCGGTACGGGTTGTGTGACGCCGAGATCATGACGCCGGCTACGAAATCTCCTGTGCGCGTCAGATACGCGACGCCCGGCGTGGTGATCACTCCGGCGAAGCGGCTCCGTACACCGGCCCGCTTCAAGCCTCCCGCTACCTGCTCGGCCAGCCAACGACCGCTCTCGCGCGTGTCCATGCCGATGACCACCTCAGGCTCATGGTGGATCCCTCCGCTCGCAGCACGTTGCCCTGCCCAACGCCCAATGGCGACACCCAAAGCGTGCGCCGTTTTTGCATCCAAGGGTGGCTCGCCCGCTACGCCCCGAATGCCGTCAGTTCCAAACAAGTGTCTCGACAAATCTTCTCCGGTATTGCAATCCTCATGGTATACGCGCAGGCCGGAATCCGTCACTCAAGATCATGCCCCCGCTACGGGTAGGCGATCTCCCGCTCTCCTTGGCGGCCGTCATAAGTACCGGGTACGGACAGTCTTCGTCCAGTTCAGCGCAATCAACGACTTAGCCAAGCTACTGGGGATTAGAATCAATGGTGGACAGAAGTAATGAACATCTCGGTCAAGAGCGAGTATGCGCTCAAGGCTGTCTTTGATCTGGCATCGCAGCATCTGAATTCGCGCCTCAATTCGACGCCGATGCCTCCGGTCAAAATAGCCGAAATCGCGCGGCGTCAAAAAATTCCCCAGAAGTTTCTGGAACTTATCCTTGCCGGGCTGAAGCAAAATGGATTCGTGGACTCCCGGCGTGGTGCCGAAGGAGGCTATCTACTGGCTCGGCCACCCGAGAGCATTACGGTCGGCGAAGTCTTGCGGGCCGTCGAAAACGTAAAAGGATACTCGAAAACGCAGGCCTCCGACCCGTTCGGCGACATCTGGAATCGCGTGGATGCCGCGGTATCCGCCGTCCTCGATGAGACCACCTTCGCGGAGTTGGCCAGAGACTGGCGCGAGAAGAATACGCAGTACGTTCCCAATTGGGAAATTTGAGAGGAGCAATTTTGGTTTATCAGGACAACTCATTCAGCATTGGCCGGACCCCGCTCGTGAAACTCAATCGCGTCGTTGATGGCGCGAAGGCGACGGTGCTGGCGAAGATCGAAGGCCGGAATCCGGGCTACTCCGTCAAGTGCCGTATCGGGGCGGCCATGGTCTGGGATGCGGAAGAACGCGGGCTCTTACGACCGGGCAAAGAAATCGTGGAGCCGACCAGCGGCAACACAGGAATTGCGCTCGCGTTCGTTGCGGCGGCTCGCGGCTACCCCATCACCTTGACCATGCCCGACACCATGTCGATCGAGCGCCGGAAAGTGCTCAAGGCTTTTGGCTCAAACCTGGTGCTAACCGAGGGCGCGAAGGGAATGAAGGGCGCTATTGCCAAGGCAGAGGAAATCGTCGCGTCCGATCCGGACCGATTCGTAATGCCCCAACAATTTAAAAATCCCGCCAACCCCAAGATCCACTTCGAAACCACTGGCCCTGAAATCTGGGAGGACACTGACGGAGGAATCAACGTCCTCGTCTCAGGTGTCGGTACGGGCGGCACCATTACCGGTGTTTCTCATTACATAAAAGGGGAGAAAAAGTGGCCTCTGATATCCATCGCGGTCGAACCGACTGCCAGCCCCGTCATCACGCAAGCGCTAAACCACGAAGAGCTCAAGCCGGGACCGCACAAGATCCAGGGACTCGGTGCCGGTTTCATTCCTGACATCCTGGATCTGTCCGTCATCGACCGCGTTGAGCTGGTGACGAACGAAGAATCCATCGAAATGGCGCGCCGCCTCGCAAATGAGGAAGGTATTTTGTCTGGAATTTCATGCGGGGCTGCCGTCGTGGCGGCCGCACGCGTAGCCAAAGAACCGGAAATGGCCGGAAAGACGATTGTGGTCGTGCTTCCCGATGCCGGCGAGCGTTATCTCAGTTCGGTGCTCTTCGAGGGCATGTTCGAATAAATCCCGAACCGGAACTATTTCTCAGGCACGTAACTTTCGCTTCAGACCGTGCGTTTCTACAGTACATCCCCGTAACAGACGCGGGCGCTCAACCCCAAACCTTATCCCCAGAGCGCCCGCCCCAAAAAAAGTTTTCTAGCTTCTTAACTCTGTAGTAATCTCTTTGTACTACAGACCCGCCTTTCAAGTCTATTCAAATTTCTTTTAGACGCATAAACATAGCCCGGCTTTACAAACATTAATAATGGTCCCATCAAAAGCACCTTAACTTACAGGCGCTTAGATGATAATCTCTTAATCACAAAACAAGTACTTTTGAGAGGGAGTACCAAACCGTTCGTACTAACGGTGTGTACTCGCTACTTCGGTTTACTGATTTGCTTTTTCAGGAGATGACCTATCCGATTCCCTATTTTTGTAGTTTTGACGGCATGTACGTCCCCCATGCTGCTCGCTCAGGCTCCAACGCTCAATGGTTGCCCCTCGTTCCCGGCCAATAGTGTGTACAACACGCCCATCGACACGTTGCCTATTAACGCCTACTCGAATAATTACATCAACACCATCAACAACTTAGGAGGCGTTAACCACCTCCACGCTAATTTCGGCAGCGATCCGCAGAATGAGTTTCCATACGCTACCGTGACCGGTAGTCAGCCCAAAGTGCCGATCGGTTTCGATTACGCTGACGTAAGCGACCCAGGTCCTTACCCCATTCCGCCGAACGCGCCGATTCAGCACCTTACTGATCCGAATGCAGACCACCACGTCATCGTGCAGGACACTACCAACTGCATTCTTTATGAAGTCTTTCATGTCGAGTCTTCCACCAATGGAATCCTGGGACCAAATCCGGACGGAAGCTGGTGGGCTACACAAGGAACGATCTGGCATCTCGGATCAAACGCCCTCAGGCCGGACGGCTGGACATCGGCCGATGCCGCCGGTATGGCGATCCTGCCAACTCTCGTCCGCTATGAAGAAGTGCAGGCGGGCGCCATCAATCACGCGCTTCGCATCACAGCCGGTGCAACGAACACAACGTTTACAGGCCATGTCTGGCCCGCCAGACACGACGCCGGCGGTTGCGGCGATTCGACTCAGTGCGTTCCGTTCGGCACGCGCTTCCGTCTGAAAGCCAGCTTCAATATCTCCGGCTATAGCCCCACGATGCAAATCCTGCTGACTGCCCTGAAGAAATACGGCGCATTCCTGACCGACAACGGGGGATATGGCGGAGCCTGGTTCATCAGTGGGGTCCCCAACCCGAATTGGAACGACACGGACCTTCATAACTTCGTGAACATTTTGTCCAACAATCTGGAAGCCGTCGACGAGTCGAGCCTGATGGTGGATCCGAATTCGGGCCAAGCCAATCAGCCCGGATCGTCGCCTACACCCCCACCCCCTCCGCCGCCCTCACCTTCTCCGCTGCCGACCGGTTGGATCAACATTGTGAACAAGTTCAGCGGCAAGTGCCTGGACGATACCAACCTCTCGTTCGCACCCGCGAATCCGATGATTCAATATGACTGCTGGGGCGGCGACAACCAAAAATGGCTACTGACCCAGGTCCAGGGCGGTTACAAAATCACCAACAAGCTCAGCAATCTGCAACTCGATGTTGCCGGCGGACCAGGAGCGACGGGTAACGGACCACCCATCATCCAGTGGCCGTACTGGGGCGGCTCGAACGAGATCTGGAATTTCAACCTCAGCTCGAACGGCTCGTATACGATCACGCCCAATAGCAGCGGCAAGTGTATGGATGACAGCGGCATATCCCCCTACAACGGATCAGCAATCATTCAGTGGACCTGCTGGGGCGGGGACAACCAGAAGTGGTTCCTTGTTCCTGTGCAGTAATCGCAGTTCCACAGTAAACACAAACGCCGCAGTTCAAGACAGAAACCTGAACTGCGGCGTTTGGTTTTGAGATTCTGAAGTTATCTGGTAGCGCTAAGGGGAATCGAACCCGAATCAAGTCGTCCGATCCAGTCCGAACTAGCCCAAGGAGTTGATTCTGCGTGGAAGTGGGCCGGCCTTTTCTCGATGATGAACGCTACAGAACGCCATGGTGTGAGCAAACCGGTCCCGAAGAAGTTGCAACAATTTGCCGGAGCGCGAAGAGCTATTCGGGGCCGCCTGCTGCTAACTCACTAGCACTCGCTCGGTCTTGCGTTGAGATTGAGCAAGCCATAGGTCTCTACCGTGCAGACGATGCCGACGGCGACCCGACGGGAGTCCATCAGCGCACAGAAAGAGCTCCACAATTCCGGAAGAGTTTTGATCTAAATCAGACATTTAGGTGATAATGGGCGTTCATCGTGAGCGCCGACCATAGAAAGAAAAAACCGGCCATTCGATTCGAGGCAGTGAAGATTGAGCCGCTATTCGAAGTGCTCGACGCCGTCGCATGGATGGACAGCCCGCGCGTAAGAGAGATTGCGCAATACGCTGATATCGACCCGCGCACTGCGGGCAAAATTCTGAAGAACGCAGTTCTAGTTCGCCTCGTTCAATCCGCAGACGATTCGTCGTACGTGCTCGCCCAGCCATACCCGTACAAGGGAAGTTCCGAGGAGAAGCGGAACGTCATTCGCGAGGCGCTTCTTCGTCATCCGCTCATCCGTGGCATCCGCGAGTTTATGGCGCTCGGACACGACCTCCAGGGCGCGATGCGGAAAGCGGCGACGATCGCTGGAGAACGGAATTACGACAAAAGCGCGGTCGCTCCGCTCGTCGCCTGGGCAAACTCGGTCGGCCAGGTTCTCGATCTCGGCGTTCGTGTCGAGGTGCTCGTGAACGAAGCCGTCGTCGCGAAAGAAGTGCGACACGCTCAACGCAAACAGGAACGCGTGGCTTTCCTTTCCCACAGCACGAAGGATAAGCCCTTCGTGAGACGTCTCTCCGCGGATCTCGTCGCGCACGGCGTGAAGGTATGGCTCGACGAGCAGCGGATTCTCGTCGGCGATTCCATTCCTGAGAAGATTGCGCAGGGCCTCGCGGAATCGGACTTCTTCCTGATCGTGGTCAGCCGTAATTCCGTGGAGTCTTCGTGGGTGAAAAAGGAACTGAACAGCGCGCTTGTGCACGAGATCGAACGTCGAAAAGTAAAGGTGATGCCTATCAGGCTGGACGACGCGCAGGTTCCCGATAGCATCATCGATAAGGCTTATGCCGATTTCACGGGCTCATACGAAGACGGATTTAGAAGGTTGCTCGATTCGATCAGGGCTGGGGAGGCGATAAGCAATGACCGACAGTGAAGCGAAGGCCGCAAAGAAGAAGCCGCCTAAGGGCGGCAGGAAGGGCGGTGCGCTCTTCCCGAAGATCAATCTCGAGCAGGCGGTCGAATACGCGAGGAAGCTCGTCTCGAAGACCCACACTGGCCCACAAGCAGAGAAGACGATACTTCCGGGAGTGTTCGGTAATGCTGGCCCAAAGGGAAAGGTTCGCGCTTCAGCGCTTAAGCAATACGGCTTGCTGGAGGGACCGTCCTCTGCATACAAAGCGACACAACTCGCGAAGGACATGGGCGCCGCGCTCGAACAGGACCTCCCGCCGCTGCTACAGCGGGCATTTCTGAACGCAAAGTTATTCAAGCAGATTTTCGACATCTTGCACGGCGACACCGTATCAAAGGCGAAAGTAGAACAGCGCGCGAAGGGTCTGAATGTGCATCCCGAATCCGCGGATGAATGCGCTCAGCTGTTCATCGACTCAGCTGTCACGGCGAAACTGGGCATACTCAACGGTGAATCACTCGCGCTCGTGAAGGCGGGAGGCATCGCGCCAGCAGAAGGAGCGTTGAACGAGGACGACACCGAAATCGAGGAGCACGAGGACGAAGCAGTCACCGCAGACGTCAATCCGGCGACCCCGCCCGATGCCGCGAGGACACTGAACAACGGCAGCCAACCGGAGCGTGAGAGGACAACCCCTCCGCACCTCGAAAAACCCGCTGTTGCGCTTTCACTCACGGTTGACGCGACCAGCGATCCAGACAAGCTGGAGAAGCAATTGAAGCTACTCCGCCAGTACGGCGTTATTTAGAAACGGGAGCTGACCGGTGCCCAGCCGAGCTTTATATAATCGCACCCCATCTATATTTCAGGGAACAAGACGGTCAGACGGCCCGCTACGGTTCACTAGTCGTTCGGCGCCCAGACCTGCCTCAGGCATTCCGATACG
>JAFAUR010000363.1 GCA_019243205.1 Acidobacteriaceae bacterium
AATTCCTTCAACGCCCCGGCGCAAGGCACGGTCGGCGGGTATTGGAACGGCGGACCCGGTTCGTCCGCAACCTCGGTCGCCGGCGCCCATTCGCACAATCTCTCGCTCGCGACGGATGGCGCGCACAGCCACAACATCAGCGTGGCCGCGGTCGCCGACCACCAGCACGGGATCGCGACCGACGGCGCCCATGCGCACAACATCGCGGTTTCGCCGATCCCCGCGCATGCGCACAGCTTCGTCACCGATGCGGGCGGCGTGCACACGCACAGCTTCACCTCGGATGCGGCGGGCGGCGGCGGAGCGCACAACAACCTGCCGCCTTTCCTCCTCGTGACATTTTATCTGGTGCTCTGACATGTTCCAGGCGCGCTTCAAGCCGGTGACCAATCAATCCGATTGGGCGACATCGATCCAATTCAACGACAAGGCCTCGGGAATGCCGATCGACATCACCGGGGATGATGTTCCGTTGAGCTTCAACCTGGCGCTGAAGCCGGTGGGCGAAGGCAACACGCCGGCGCTCACAGGCTCGACCGCCACGGGCGAGCTGACCCTGCCGTCGCTCGGCATCCTGCAGATCTTCTTTCCCGCCGCGCGCCTTCAGGCGCTGTCGCCGGGCTCCTACGATGTCGGGCTCACGGTCACCAACGGCTTGAACACGACGCAGATCCTGCTCGGGCGACTGCCGATCGTGAACGGCATCGTCGGGCAGACGGCGGGCGCAACCGGAGATTATTCGTAATGGGCCTCTTCGATTCCAGCACGCCCTCGATCACGGTGGCGGTCGATGTGCTCTTTCCCTCGAATGTTGTCTCCGGGCCAGGCGTCGCGGTGGACAAGACGAACTCCGTCTGGTCCGTCGGGCTCGACTATGTGGACCTCACCGAGAACACCTCGATCGCGACGCCGAGCGGATATTTCGTCGCCGTGTGGGACGTGGCGCTGGCGCGCTACGAGAAGGTGCGGCTCGATAATCTGAACCTGCCGACGCTCGTCGATTTCCGCACGCCGATCGGGGACGCGAATTACGCGGCAACCGTGAACGACCGCTATCTCGGCCTGACGGCGCAGCTCACGGCGATCCGCACCCTCACCTTGCCGGCGGCCTCGACCGTGCCGCCCGGCCGGCAGCTCGTGCTGCAGGACGAGGTCGGCGGCGTGTCGCCCGGCTTCTACCATTCCATCGTGCCGACCGGCGCCGACACGATCAATGGGGGCGCCTCATGGCTGCAGAAGACGAAGCGCGGCGGCGTGGTGCTGCGCTCGAACGGCGCGAATGCCTGGAACGTGCTCGTGCTCGAGGAGCGAAGCACGGTCGTGGATGCATCCTATGTCGCGAGCTTCGGCGACAGCGTCATCGCCTATACGGCTTTGAGCGAGGCGCGGACGGTGACGCTTCCCGCCGCTTCCGCTTACCCGGTCGGCAAGCGCCTCACCATCGTCGATGAGAGCGGCGCCTGCTCGGCGACCTTCACAATCGGCATCGCGCGCGCCGGAAGCGACACGATCAACGGCGCGGCGAACGCCGCGATCGTTTCGCCCTTCGGGCACCTGTCGCTCATGAGCGACGGCGTGTCGAAATGGACGATCCTCGACAGCAGCGACGTCGCCTCCTCGCTGATCGGCGATGCCTCGGCGGCGGGACGCGCGCTCCTCACGGCTTCCGGCGTGCCGGCCCAGCGCGTGCTCTTGCGCGTCGACCAGCATACGAATGTGGCGGATGCAAATTATACGGCGCAGACGACGGACCAGCTCATCGCCTTCACCTCGATCACGGCGGCGCGGACCGTCACCTTGCCGGCCGCGGCCGCCGTCAATCCGGGGCAACCGGTGGTGATCGTCGACGAAACTGGCGCCTGCTCGGCGACGAGTACGATCACGGTGACGCGCTCCGGAACGGACACGATCAACGGGGCGGCGTCGGCCGTGATCGCGAGCGCCTTCGGCTATCTCGAGCTCGTCTCGAACGGCGTGAACAAGTGGACGCTGATCGACACGTCGATCACCTCGGCGAACATCGCCGACGCCTCGTCGGCCGGCCGCGCCATCCTGACCGCGCCGAGCCTTGCGGCCGAGCGCGGGATCATCATCGACCAGAGGACCTCCGTGGGCGACGCGAACTACGCGGTCCTCACCACCGACCGCTACATCGCCACCACGGCGGCCTTCACGGCGGCGCGCGTCTGGACGCTTCCGGCGGCGAACTCGATGAACCCCGGACAGGAGATCGTCATCTATGACGAGGGCGGCGCGATCACGGCGACGAACACGCTGAGCATTCAGCGCTCCGGCTCCGACACGCTGAACGGGAGCGCGGCATTCGTGCTCGACCGCGCCTTCCAAGGCGTCTCGCTGCGCACCGACGGAGTGAGCCGATGGGCCTATGAAGACCCGGCGGGGCCGATCGACAACACGCCCGTCGGCGCCACGACGCCATCGACCGGCGCCTTCACGACGCTCACGGCGACGACGCTCTCAGCGGCGACGCTTTCGGCGACGGCGCTCGGCGCGTTGCCGCTGCGCGGCTACCTCGCGGGCCTTAGCTTGTCGAATGACGGCACATCGCCGAACACCGTGATCGATGTGTCGCCCGGCATCTGCTGCTCGGACGACGCGACGACGATGATGAGCCTCGGTGCCTTCACGAAATCGCTCGCATCGGCCTGGTCGGCCGGCAGCGGCAATGGCGGGCTGGACACCGGCGCGGTGACAGCCTCCACCTGGTATCACGTTTTCGTGATCGAGCGCACGGGCACGGGAGCAGTCGACGTGCTGCTCTCGCTTTCGGCAACCACGCCGGCATTGCCGGCGAACTTCGCGAAAAAGCGGAGGATCGGGTCGGTGAAGACGGACGCGTCCGGGCATGTGCTTGCGTTTACGCAGAACGGGGACTGGTTTCAGTGGGTTACTCCACCGGAGGACGTCAATACAACTTCGCTCTCGGTTGGTTCTAGTCCCCTCACGCTCACTTTGGGAGGCGTTCCGACCGGCATCAGCGTCCTTGCATTATTATCCATCGCATACAACTTTAGCGGCGGAGCCAGTACCTTGAGCGTTATGTCCATCTCTCAATCCGTAGCTGTAAATGCCATGGTCAACCCTAGTGCTAGCACCCCCGCAGCCGGGTTCTTCCCCATTCAGACGAATATCGCCGCTCAGTTCAAGGCTACAACTAATGCCGCCTCTGGCACGACGCTCACGGTTTTTACAGTCGGCTGGTCAGACTTTAGAGGGAGAGCCTGACGGGGTTGCGTCCTTCACGGACGTTCCCGACGCTCGGTCAAAAATCAGCAAAAAACGGAACGCGAATTGATGCTCAAGTCCTATCGTTCGCACCACTGGAGCTAGCATTTGGTCCAAGCTATACACAGCCCTCGGAAACCGATTTGCCAAAGAGAATGGCGCCTGTTGGAAGCCACCGCTAAGAGGCAAAGAAAGATAGTTCTCGTAGCGAAGCAGCATCGCTGAGTATCCAAGCTGAGTCAGTTCACGAACAATGTCGTTTACCGACAGATCATTGCGCTCCTCATGTCCTGTAGCCGCACGGTGATACTTCAGAAAACGATTTTGTAGATTCGAATCGTATATAATGATGCGCTGAACGCCAAGGCGACCCAGTTCTGGCGCCAATTGCCGGAGATCAAAGTGCTGAACCGAGTCGCAGCATACGGCTGTATCGCATGAATTGTCCGGAAGACTTGTAGCGTAAACGCTTTCCTTTCGGCAAGGAATTCCGGAAAGCTGTCTTGCTAGCTCCAAGGAATTGTCATCTATATCTACAGCATGAACCTGATAGCCAGCATCGATCGCGACTCTCGCGAATTGGCCAAAACCGCAGCCACAGTCTATTAGCCTCGACCCGCACACAAAACGGAGCATGCGACGATAGACGTGAGCCATAATGATCCCGTAACACCCAATAAGATTGGCCCGTACTCGCTCCATATTGAAGTCATGGATTATATGTGCCTTCAATAAGGTCTCGCGCGATTGTGCAAGGACATCGCTGTTAGGATCGGATGTTGGGGTTCGATTCATCACTAAGAGCTCGGCATGAGGCGTTACGTGTAACGTACCCGTCAATGACCAAATCGGAGGTTACGACGTGGATCAGGGTACGATCCCAAAAAGCTCTCCTGCGACATGTGCGATAAAAGAGAGGGTCGCGCGTACGCACAATATCCAAAGTCTGCCATAAGGAACATGGTTAGCCCGATACCTCGGATTCCACCGCACTTTCGGGCGATCGTACCAACGACGTAGCACAATAAAAGGGTGTATCCCACCACCGACAAAAAACATTGGTAACCCAGGAGCGGCGTTGAATGCATCGGCCGCCATTTGATGATGAGGTGGGTCGGACTTCCAATGAGGGTGGCGGTCATTAGTACGAATAGGACAAGGTAATACGGTTGCCGCAGTCGAAACAAACGACGAATCACTTTCGTATACCCGACTGCGAATAGCGCTAAGGAAAACCCCGCGTAGTACCGCCATAGAAATTGGTGGTTGTAGTGCGTCAAATGCGTTGCTTCTGAATGATAGCCTTCTTGGAGCGTCGTGATTTTTTCAGGCCCGTAGATCCAAGATGAAAGGGAGTAGGAGAACAATTCTGGAGGCAAGTAGGTAGAAACTGTCGTATAGAAGAAAGTAAAGAATGAAGATATCATATCTTCGATCATAAGCAGCTTATGGTCAAATCCGTACGTCAAAATCAAATCAGCTTCGCTTCCACGCTGATGTAATCCATCTAAACCAGCCTTATATTTTATAATTACGTATATTAAGCTGATGACGGTTGAAATTGCCAATATTAGAAGGCAGCGGCGGGTATAGATTAAGTTATTGTATAAAAAATACCATGCAAGAACGGGGTAAACTATCCAAAGGAGAGGAACTATATCTAGCCATCCCTCGTAGCATATTGCAAATAACGAGCAAGAAAGGATAGTTAAAAATCCCCATAATAATTCTTTATCTGTAGCTCTGATCCATTGGACCTGAAAGAAAGCGAATAATAAGAGAAGGGTTACGAGGGGCAACATTACCACACTGCCGGACACAAGGTAGACGTGGTAATTGAATGTGGTTGTTCCAAGTGCGAAGCCGACTAGCGTAGCAATCACGAGTGATCGAAACGTGAAGTAAGCAAGAATGTAGCCGGCTATTACCATTACTGCCGTCAATAAGTAGAATGTCGTCGGTTCACCAAAACGATACTCTAATGCATTTACAAGGAGAAAGCCGGTGGTGCCCCATCGCCCACCAAAAGCCTTTATCGGTAAGAGGTATTGCCACCACGGTAGAGTATTCAAATTTGCAACTTCTTGCGGAAAAAACGTTGCCATATATGGCTTGAGATAGTCACGCGCATTATCTGCATACACGCGTACTCCGATCGCGACTAAGCTTAAAACGACAAGGGGAAGCCCAAGGCGAGTTAGTCGAAGGATAGTGCTAATCGCTGTCTTCATTAACCTTCGTCTGCCTACTAAGCCGTGAGGAACGTAGCTCCGAATAAATCTTGGATAAATGAACAAAGTCATGTTCGCGTTTAATTTTATTTTGAAGTATGACTATTCCCAATGTAAAAAGTATGAGCGCGATGTTCAAAAGAGCCATAAAAATTACTATAGTTTGAGGATTGCTGAGAACAACGTCACTCGCTGCACCCGTGATAGCCGCCAAACCGGAGAGCGTAGTTTGATTATAGGCGGCAAAGAATAGAATTGCGAGCGCAACTCCAAACCAAGTAGTGGCGAGAGAAATTAGTGTAGCGGGAAGCAAGAAAAAAAAGAACGGATTTTCAATAGTTCCCCACAATAAATGCCGTGCTGCTTTTTGGATGGTAGCGCTAACGCCCGCTCCAGGTCGACCGGCTACTCGATTGCGCTTCTTCCAGTGAAGATGCGCAGGCGCCTCAACCATAGGTGTTCCTAGCAAGGCAGATCTGAGAATAATTTCAGGTAACAAATCTTTGTCCATTGTTGAAAGAAGCAGTTGTTGTATAATATCTCGGTTGTAAAGTCTTAAAATTGATGTATAGGTGTGAAATCCGAGCCTTAGAACTTTGCGAAAATACCAATTCATAAGCCGGCTCATACAGATTCGGCTAACCGGAACGCCTGTGGTTGAACCGCCGACCATATAGGGAGAGCCGATCACAATCTGAGCGCCGAGTGTGTTTGCGATTTTAAAGAATTGCTCGATATGGTCCGGACTATAGTCAAGATCCGCGTCGACACAAAAGATCCATTCACCCTTCGCTGAATCGAACCCCTTCCGTAATGCTTGCCCTTGGCCCGCATTTATGGGGTAAGAAATAAACCGAATTTGAGAGCTAGTTCGCGCTAGGCAAGAAAGGATAGAGGCTGTCGTGTCGCTACTTCCATCGTCGACAAGCAAAATCTCCCAATCACCCTCTCGTTCCTGTCGCCAGTTGCCGTTTTCGAGGTAGCGCCTAAGGGCCCCGACGGTTTGCTCTATGATAGCCGCTTCATTGTAGCAGGGTATCAGCACCGTAAGAAGTATCGGATCGGAAAGTGCGGAAGTCCTCTCCACCATCGCTCCCTTGGCGCTGTGCTAGGCTGGCGTTGGGGCAGCTGTAAGTGGACGTAATCCCTACGTCGCACTTGACGCCGGCCCCGGATGTTCGTTTCATATAGCGAGCTACAAAATGGATTGCAAAGCTAATCTGCCTCTGGCGACTGGTCGGTGGCCCCTACCCTAACCAGCGCCCCCCTCACCTCTCCCGCATGGCCTTGCCCGCCACCTCGACAAGCGGTGAGAACAGATATTCGAGGATGCGGCGCGAGCCTGTCTTGATCTCGACGGTGACGGTCATGCCGGGGGACAACGGGATCTCGCGATCGTTGACGCTCAACGCCGAAACGCTCGGCGTGAGCTTCGTCTCGAAGACGAGGTCGGTGACGGGTGGCGCGGTCGGTGAGAGATTTCGTGCCGTCGAATCGCTTTCCTTGGTGGCATCGGAGAGCGTCCGGTTCGCGGTCTCGGCCGGGATGGCGTCACTCGCGACCTCCTGCACGGTGGCGTCCACCGTGCCGTAGCGGGTGAACGGGAAGGAATCGATCTTCAAGACGGCCTGCTGACCCGGGCGGATGAAGCCGATGTCCTCATTGGTGACAAAGGCCTGCACGTCGACCGGCGTGTTCGACGGAACGATGCGCATGAGCTGCTGGCCGGGCGTGACCACCTGGCCGAGCGTCGTCACGGCAAGACCCTGCACCACCCCATCGACCGGGGCGCGCAAGACCGAGCGGTCGAGCTTCACCTGGGCCTTGGCCCGATCGGCTTCCTTCTCGTCCGCGACGCGGCGGGCATCCGCCATCTTGCGCGTGTTGTCGGCGACGAAGGTCTCGACGTTGCGGGCGCGCTCGGAATTGAGGCTGGCGACGGCCGCGATCGCCTGGTCGCGCTTGCCGATGTCCCCGGCAATCTGGCTTTGCTCCTGACGGAGCACCTGGACAGCATCGAGAAGCCCGGTGCGCGTGCCGACCGACTTGTCGATGAGCTCCTGGCGCATCGAGACCCGCTCGTTGAGCGTCTCGATGACGCGGTTCTCGGCCGCGATGCTCGCATCGAGCTGCTTGACCGCCGCCTCCTTCTCGATCTTCTGGGAGGCCAGGTTGGCGAGCGTGGCGGAAAGCTCGTGGAGATCGCCGGAGAGCACATCCTCCTCGCGCACACGCGTCGCCTGCGGAATGTCGTCGGGCCAATGGATGGCGGGCGGGATGGCAACGGAATCGCGCGCCACCGCCGCCAAGGCCGCCTCGCGGCGCAGCGCCTCGGCGAGCTTGGCGTTCCTGGCCTGGGTGTCGGCCGCAATGTCGGCCTCGGACTCGCTCGCGTCGAGAGCAAGCAGGACGTCGCCCTCGCGCACCTGCTGGCCCTCCTGCACCTTGATCGCTGCCACCTTGCCGGAATCGAGCGGCTGGACCACCTTGGCATGACCCGCGGGCTCGATCTTGCCGCGCGCCGTCGCGTAGATGTCGATGCGGCCGAACCAGCACCAGGCGAGGACGGCGGCCGCGAAAGCGCAGATGACGAACATCAGC
>JAFAUR010000367.1 GCA_019243205.1 Acidobacteriaceae bacterium
ATCCGGGGTAGTGGCGGTGAGAAATTCGCCGGTACTGCGCTGATCGCTCATAGCGGAATCCCTCCACTCCGATTCTCCTGCAGAGACGCCGATCTGGCTCTTGTTTGCCGCCGCAACGGGCGAAAAGCTGCTCGTATCCCTGAACGATGGCCTGTGAACAGGGCAAGGCATTATGACGCAATGTGTCACTCCTATATCGTTTGCCATTACAGTCGATAACTTGTCCAAACCTTCTTTCATTTGTGTAACGGGAGTTGCAAGCACGCCGTTTGCTGAATTTGTTCATTGGTCCTAAAGTCCGCTTTTCGGAAATTGGCATCTCATCCATCGGTCATCTGTGACGGGCTACTGATTGTTAATCCGTCTCGGGCCTGAAAGCTGATTATTCCTCTACGCTGGCTGACTACCCACGGTTAATAGAAGCTGAGGCTAGGTCTGTGCGTCTGTGCGAATTGCGGCGCGGCAGGAAACAACCGGGATGCAACGCTGGACGGCTACTCTGCTTCCGGTAAGCGGACATTTCAACCGGCGAGCAGCCAGCACCGCCAGTGATGAGTGCTCAGGTCACGCTCGTTTTCGCGAACACTCCGGATATGTTCCGGTTATGCCCGCCATCGAAAAGAATCGATCGTTGTCTCGATCCCTATTCACGAAAGCGATGCCGATGCGCGCACTAAGCTAAAGCTGAATTAGCGCTCTTTAGGCAAGACGGCATAGAGCCATGCTCTGGTCTGCTGCCAATCGCAAACGGAACCGTCCGACAGGTCATCGCGGCGGCCAGGCTCCCAGTGATCTGTGCCGCTTTTTGAGCGCATCAAACGCTCGTTTCCCACCGCCAAAATCTTGGACCGTTGTTCATTCGCCACTTGGGTGCGCCGCCATCAAGCCGCATCTCCAATAGCCGCTACCTTCCGGCCAAGAGTCGCGCAATGCGTGATCGGGTAAGCAAGCCTTGACGCAACGGTGCACGAACAACCAGCGCTAGTCCTTTGCCCGCCTCCGAGTTGATTTCGATTGTCCCTTGCAGGCTCGCGGCTCTGGCTTGTATGCTGGCTAGCCCCTCGCGCCCGCAGACGTGGGGATCATTCGAGGACGTATGCAGGCCCACGCCGTTATCGCTGATTTGCAATATCACATCCTGGTTCTGAACTGCCAAATCGGCAAAAGCTTCAGTACACCCCGAATGTCGCTCGATATTGTGGATGCATTCCTTGAAAATCAGAAACAACTGTCTGCGTATCTTCGGGCCGATTTTAGAATCTTCGCCGGCTGCGGGGACCTGCAGCACAAACTTAATGTTACGAGGCACCAGCATATCTTCTGCGAATTCGCGCATGCGGTTAGCGAGATCGCTGAGACGGTCGCGCTGAGGATTAGTGGCCCAAACGATCTCGCTCATCGAATCAATCAACTCGCGCGAGATATCCGCGATGCGAGAAAGAGACTCCTGAACTCCGCCCCCACGAGCCGCCTCCAGGCGAGCGACCTCACTTACCAGGGCAATCTGGGAAAGACTGGCGCCAATATCATCATGCAGGTCGGTGGCAATTACTGTCCGAATTCTCTCTATCGCGAGCAGACTGCGCAGCTCCAGCCGGTGAACTGCATAAATCGCCAGAGCCGCCGCCGTCCCGCACAGAACGAGAAACCACCACTGCCGCCAAACTGGCTTAAGGACAATGAACGTCACAGTTGCCGGTTCGGGACTCGAGATTCCATCCGAGTTGATGGCGCGCACTAGAAACCGGTACGAGCCAGGAGCAATGCTCGCGTAATTCACAGTGCGCTCACTGCTGGGAGCGCTCCAGGTGCGATCCGCGCCCTCGAGCTTATATTCATAGCGCAGCACCGTTCCCGGCCGGAAGTCCACACTCACAAAGTCGAACTGGAGCTGGTTTCGATTGGGCGTAAGTTCGAGACCGCGGACCCACTTCTCACCCAGGGCGGAAATCGGCAACGGGGCGCCCATCTGCCGCAAACCCGTAATCAGGACCGGCGGCGATATGGGAACGGGGTCGGGAACGGGCACCAGGCGCGAGATTCCCGCATCTGTGGCAAACCACAGCGC
>JAFAUR010000376.1 GCA_019243205.1 Acidobacteriaceae bacterium
ATCAGGTGCGCCAGAGTATCGAGGCGTCCGCGTAGCAGAGCTAGCACAGCGGGCGCGTCATACCTGGTCTCGCCACCGGCCTCGAGGAGGACGTCAATGCACGCGCTTAGGCGTTCCAAAGAGCGGGTGTATGAAGCAACGAGGTAGTCGAGAGCCGTGCCTGGATAGGATCGGCCGGCTGCGCTCTGTCGTGGATCTCGCAGGTTCGGATCTGCGCCATGATCGAGCAACCATTTCAAAGCGACTGGATCCATCGACTCGCATGGGGCAAAGATAATTGGGAAATGTCCATGCCACATGGCATTCACATCTGCGCCGTGCGTCACGAGCAGTTCCATCATCGGAACTCGAAATCCGTTAAGCGCCGCGCGCATAAGGGGTCCGTCGCCCCCTTGGTGCACGTTCGATCCGTGAGTGATCATCCATTCAGCCATGGAGAGTCTCACAGGGCCCGGTGGCCCCAAAGGCACGCGGCATTCGGCAACCCACGTAAGCGGGCCATCTTTGCCATATCCAAGAGGAGCACTGTGCAGCGCCGGGTTGCGCGTCAGCATGGTCTTGACTTTCGCGAGGTCATTGACGTCAATTGCCTGCTTGAGCTCACCGATCTCCTCGAAGGACTCAACGTGAGCCTTGAGCTTGGGCCAACTCGCGAATCCATAGAGATGCGCGATACGGAACTGTGCATCGGTAATCGATTTCGCCGCGCCGGTCTTGAGCAGGTCCTTGGCCTGGTCCCTCAGATGGCGGAGATTGGGACGGTCGGGAAGTGGGATTTTCCCAGGTTGTGGGTCGGTCGACATTGCGACCTCCTTTCATCGAAGCGCCCGGTATCCGCCTTAGCGGGCTGAAAGAAGGTTGCTGAGACTTTAGACTGAAAGGTGGGCTTCTACCCTTTCCGCGGACAGGATGCGTCCCTTTACGCCAACGCAATCCTATCATAGATCCCGAAATGCCACCTAAGCCGAGCGGTTGGCCGGATTCGACAACTCCGCAGAGGAGATCAACTGCGAAGTGCAGCAGAGCTTTTCAACAGCATCGACCCTTTGCGAAACGCGAGGGTTGTCGAGTATCGGGAAAATGGGACTGCGGGGATGATAAAACCGACACCAAACGAGGAGTCGTTCCATCATGCCTGTGATACTGGCAAAGTCTCGCGCTTTGTCGCCGTGGTGTGGCTTCAGGGCGTCACGCTTTTATGGATGCTGATTGAATGCGGTGTAGCGCTGTTTGCAGCCTGGCGGGCGCACAGTCCAGCGCTGCTCGCCTTTGGCTCAGATAGTCTCGTGGAGCTGCTTTCGGCTGCTGTGGTCCTCCTGCAATTCGTACCACGCTTGATGATTTCTGAGATTCGGGCAACACGGGCCGCCGCGGTGCTGTTGTTCGCGCTCGCGGCTATTGTCACCCTGATCGCCGCCCTTTCGTTTATGGGGGAAGTGCAGCCGGAAGAAAGCCCTTTAGGCATCGGCCTCACAGCAATAGCGCTGCTCATCATGCCAGTGCTGGGCTGGTTGAAACGGCGGGAGGCGCGACGCCTGAAGAATCCCGCCTTGGCGGCGGATGCCGTACAATCGGCAACCTGTGCCTACCTTGCCGCTATCACCATGACCGGCCTGGGAGTAAATGCTATCTTTCACATCGGATGGTTTGATACAACCGCCGCCCTCTTAGCCGTTCCCCTGCTCATGAAGGAAGGCCGGAAGGTGTGGCGGGGCCAGAGGTGTAGCTGCCGTTAGCAGATCGATGGGTTTTTAGAAGCAATCCTTACCGCTACCTAAATCACCCGAATTTCCCGTAACCTCAAAGCAACCGTCCTCTGCTACAGTGTTGGCGTGAAGTTGTATGACATCGATCCTGGACCGGACTGCCCGGAGTTAGTGCGGGTGGTGATCGAGATTCCGAAGAATTCGTCCAACAAGTACGAATACGACGGAGAGCTCGGTGTTTTTCGGCTGGACCGCGCGTTGTACTCACCCCTACACTACCCGGGCGACTACGGCTTCATCCCGGGAACGATGGCCGAAGATGGTGATCCGCTTGACATTATGGTTCTCTGCGATGAGCCGAGCTTCACCGGTTGCCTGATGGAAGCGCGCCCCGTCGGCGTCCTTCATATGGTGGACCAACGGGAAAACGACGAGAAAATCCTGGCCGTACCGAACCGGAACCCACGATTTGACAGCATCCACACCATCGACCAGGTGTTCCCTCACACTCTCAGAGAAGTCGAGTACTTCTTCACTATCTATAAAGAGTTGCAAGGCGGCAAAACCGTTATGAACGGTTGGGGCGGCCCTCGCGATGCCCGCAAGGTGATTGTGGAAAGCCGGCAGAGTTACCTGGACGGCAAATTGGGCAGCGTTACCGCTGCCCCGCAATTGACAGCTGGGAATAGCGATTAGACGAAGTTATCGCCTGAATCGTCGAACCCGCCGCCGTCGCCGGCATCGCTGAAATCATTCCCGCTATCGTCGTACTGCCCGGAATCGTCATTCGTATCGGCGAAGTTCTGTCCGGCATCGTCGGCCCGGTAATCGCCTGCATCCTGCGGAGTGTCGTAATAGTTGTTGACGACGGTCTCGCCCGGAGCCCCTCCCCCGAAGCCGCCAAAACCGGATCCGCCATACCCCGGATGTGAAAAGAGCGACTGTATTCCTTCAAACGCTAGCGCCCCGGCCGCTACACCGGCCGCAGTCTGGGCGGCGCCCCGCAGAAAGCTTGGCGCCCCCCCTGGATTCGAGCCGCTCTGCGCGGGAGGGACATACTGTGGAGCCGGGGAGGGCGGAGGAGCGAAACTGGCCTGGCTGGAAGGCTGAGAGTAACTCGGATTTCGCGCGCCCCCCAGGAAGCTGCCGCCTGAGCTACTACCCTGCTGGGAGGCCCCCGATCGCTGCAACTGCTGCATCTGTTCCTGCGCGTGCTGTAAGGCTAAATTCTGAATCAGCACCGTTTGAGTCATAAGATAGAGCGCGTCCGGTCTCGACCCGATTCGCGTTCGGATGAACTCCTCGGCTTCCGGATCTTTCGGCGGAGGAGGAGTTTGGGCGACCTTGCTCGCCAAATCCTCAAGCATTTTGCGTTCGTCTGGCGTCATCGATTTTCCTTATTAGAGGACATCCAATTAGACGAGGCTAGGCCCCAGTTGGTTCATCGGATTCCATAGGGGGTACTTGCCAACCGCAAGGGGTCGTGACAGTGTAAAAATGACGAGTTTGTTGGAACCAATGACCATCACTGAATCGACCCTGTCTGTCGAACAGGAAATCAATCCTTGGGAATCGGCATCACATCGCTTCGACGAAGCTGCTGAGCTTCTTGGCCTGGACGACGGCATGCGCAAAGTGTTGCGCCGGCCTTCGATGGAATTGACCGTCAACATCCCCGTAATGCTGGATGACGGTCGTATTGAAGTGTTCACCGGCTATCGTGTGCAACACTCGATTGCTCGCGGACCTGCGAAAGGCGGTATCCGTTTCGCGCCCGACGTTTCGCTCGACGAAGTGCGCGCCCTCGCTGCCTGGATGACCTGGAAATGCGCAGTCGTGAATATCCCGTTCGGCGGCGGCAAAGGTGGAGTGATCTGTGAGCCGCACCTGCTGAGCGACAGCGAGCTGGAACGCATTACGCGCCGTTACACGGCCGAAATCGGCGAGTTCATCGGGCCGGAGCGGGATGTCCCTGCCCCGGATGTAAACACCAATGAGCAAACCATGGCGTGGATCATGGATACCTACTCTATGCATCAGCGACACACCGTCACGGCAGTGGTCACAGGAAAGCCGCTTGAACTCGGCGGTTCGCTTGGGAGACCGGAAGCAACCGGCCGCGGTTGCATGATCACGACGCTCCAGGCGCTCAAGCGCTTCGACCTGGTTCCGGAAACCACACGTGTCATCATTCAGGGCTTTGGAAACGTGGGCGGGATGGCCGGCAGGCTCATGACTCGCGCCGGCTTCCAGGTTATCTGCATCATCGAATACGATGGCGCTGTTTACAACCGCCACGGGCTCGACATTGAAGGCTTGATGCGCCACCGGCAGCATACCGGATCCATTATCGGCTTCCCTGAAGCCGAAGACGTGGATCGCGACCAGGCCCTGTTGATGGATTGTGATGTCTTGTTGCCTGCCGCTCGCGAAAACGTCATCACCTCGGCGAACGCCGACCGTATACGGGCCAAGATTCTATGCGAAGGCGCCAATGGACCAACCACTTTTCTGGCTGATGCCATTCTCGCGGAGAAAGGTGTGTTTGTCATTCCCGACATCCTTGCCAATGCTGGCGGTGTCACCGTTTCCTATTTCGAATGGGTGCAAGATCGCCAAGGCTATTTCTGGAACGAAAACATGGTGAATGAGCGGCTGCATGAAATTATGGTGACAAGTTTTGACGACGTCACCGGCTATTCGGCCAAACATCACGTGAACAACCGGCTCGCGGCCTACATGCTTGCGCTCGATCGAGTTGCGTATGCGATCCGGCGGCGGGGACTTTACGCCTGAGCGCTGAACCTTCTACTCCTTTAATGCGGCAGTACCAGGCCGCCAAACAACAGGTTCCTGGCGCGCTGCTGCTGTTCCGGCTGGGCGATTTCTACGAGCTCTTTTTTGATGACGCCGTTGTAGCTGCGCGTGAACTCGAGATCACACTCACGTCTCGCAACAAGGAGCGAGGCGAGCCCATACCTATGTGCGGCGTCCCGTTCCATTCGGCCGATTCGTACATCGCCCGCCTGATCCAGCGCGGGCATCGCGTCGCAATTTGCGAGCAGATGGAGCAGCCGGGTCCGGGCAAGAAACTTGTGCGCCGTGAAGTCACGCGCATCATCACGCCGGGAACGGCTACCGAGTCGAGCCTGCTCCGTTCGCACGAGAACAGCTTCCTCGCGGCCGTCTTCACCAAAGCAAACCGAAGCGGGCTGGCATACGTCGATCTATCGACCGGCGAGTTTCGCGCGACAGAACTGGAGACCGAAGAGCTGCTTCCCGCCCTTGACACCTTGAACGTTCGCGAGGTGCTGTATCCCGAAGGATTGGACACGGGAGCGAAGTGCCTGGAGACTCCGCTGGACCGCTGGGTTTTTGGCGGCGATTACGCCGGGCGGCAGATTTTAGATACGTTTCGGCTGCTCTCGCTCGACGGCTGTGGGCTCGGCGACAAACCCCTTGCCACCGCTGCGGCTGGCGCTGTTCTGCACTACCTTCGCGAAACCCAGAAATCCGCTCTGGAACATTTGAGCCGTCCGACGTTTTATCTGCGAACGGACTACATGGTGCTCGATGCGGCCACGGTTCGGAATCTGGAGCTCGTCGATCCCTTGTTTGCAGGTGAAACGCGCGAAGCGACGTTGATTCATGTCCTCGATACAACGTGTACCGGAATGGGCGGACGCTTACTCCGCCACAGAATCCTGCAACCGTCGTGCAATCGAGGCGAAATCGAGAAGCGCCTCGATGCGGTCGCGGAATTGAGCGCAAAAGTCATCGTTCGCGACCGGTTGCGCAAAATCCTGGCGCGCGTAAGCGATCTGGAACGCCTGCTGGCGAAAGTCATCCTGAAGACCGCGACGCCCCGCGATTTATGGGCCCTCGGCCAGTCGCTTGCGCAACTGCCGGCGTTGGCAAACTTGAAAGAGCAGTTTGAATGTCCGGAGCTGAAAAAGACCCTCGATCCCCTGACCGACCTTTGCCATAAGATCGCGAACGCGCTGTCCGATCAGCCCCCGGTCAATCTTGCGGACGGTGGAGCCATCCGGTCTGGTTACAGTCCCGAACTGGACGAACTGCGCGACATCAGCCAGAACAGCCGGCAGTACATTGCGGGCATCGAAGCGCGCGAGCGTAGCCGGACCGGTATTGGCTCGCTCAAGATCCGGTTTAACAACGTATTCGGCTACTACATCGAGGTCTCCAAGTCAAATCTTGCAGCGGTTCCGGCGGATTATGACCGAAAGCAAACACTCGCCAATGCCGAGCGGTTCACCACGCCCGAGTTGAAAGAGCTCGAAGCAAAGGTGCTCGCCGCGGAAGACCGGAGCTTAGAACTAGAGCGAGAAATCTTTGAAGAGATCCGCAGTTTCACCGCCGCGCAGGCAGAACGGATCAAGGCCGCCGCGGGGCTGGTGGCGGAGATCGACGTCTACGCGGGTTTTGCGCAGGTAGCTGTAGAGAACCGGTACAAGCGGCCGAGATTTTCAGATTCGGGTGAAATGCGAATCGATGCGGGACGTCATCCTGTTATCGAGAAATTGGCCGAAGCCGAAGCGACGCGATTCGTGCCGAACGATTTGTACCTTCACTCTTCGGGCGAGTTCATCGCGGTGATCACCGGTCCGAATATGGGCGGTAAAAGTACGTATTTACGGCAAGCAGCTCTGATTTTGATCATGGCACAGGCGGGCTCATTCATATCCGCCGAAGCTGCGCTGCTACCGATTGTGGACCGCGTATTTACACGAGTGGGAGCCTCGGACAACCTCGCCCGGGGACGTTCCACCTTCATGGTGGAGATGACAGAGGCTGCCGCGATTCTGAACAGCGCGACTGCTAACTCCTTTATAGTATTGGACGAGATCGGTCGCGGCACGTCCACTTATGATGGCCTGGCGCTCGCCTGGTCCGTGGCCGAGTACCTCCATGACCATGTTCGCGCCAAAACCCTGTTTGCGACGCACTATCACGAGCTCACCGACCTGGCGAATGAATTTTCTGGAATAAGAAATTTGCGGGTGGCCGTGAAAGAATCGAATGACCAGATCTTATTCATTCGAAAGGTAGAACCGGGTTCAGCCGACCGCAGTTACGGCATCGAAGTGGCCCGCTTGGCCGGGTTGCCCTTGCAAGTAATCGAGCGCGCGAGGACCATTTTATTGCATCATGAAATAGGGGAGCGGTCGCTCAGAGAGCAGATAACCCCGGGCGAAGCTGAAGCGCCCTTACAGATCAAATTGTTTGAGCCCGTGAATCAGGGGCTCGCAGATCGGATCCGGGCTCTAAATATCAACGAGCTACGGCCGATTGAAGCTTTGCAGATTCTGCAAGAGTTACAGCAAGAGTTGCTAAAGAGATGAGAATAGCAGGCATCATGAGCGGGACTTCGCTCGACGGCATCGATGTGGCGATCATCGATATCACCGGTTCGGGCTTCAAGGCTAAGATCAACGTTCTGACAAGTCACTCGGTCCCTTATCCTAAGAAAATCCGAGAAGCGTTGCTCGCGGTTTCAAGCAATGCGAACGCGCTTCCGGGAGACATATCGCGGCTGAATTTCCTTTTGGGCGAACTTTACGCCGAAGCAGTGGAAGAAGCCGCTGAGCGCGCCGATATCAGGCTTGACTCCATCAAGCTGATCGGCTGCCACGGTCAGACGATTTTCCATGAGGGCCAGGGTGCTCAGTATCTGGGCAAGAAGGTGGCGAGCACTCTCCAGATCGGTGAATCGAGCGTCATCAGCGAGCGCCTGGGTATCGACGTCATATCGAACTTCCGTGAGCGCGATATGGCGGCGGGCGGCAAAGGCGCGCCTCTGGTTCCGTATCTCGACTACATGCTGATGCGCCATCGGGGGCGAGGGCGAGTCGCCGTAAACATCGGCGGTATTGCGAACCTGACGGCTATCCCGCCGAACACCAGTACGGATCGTGTGATCGCTTTCGATACCGGTCCGGGCAACATGGTAATTGACCAGCTGGTATCGCGTATCACTCAGAACGGGCAAACCTACGATCGCGACGGCGCGATTGCGGCATCGGGAGCGGTGGATCCGAAGCTGCTCGCCAAGCTCCTGCGGGACAAGTTCTTCCGCGCGAAGCCTCCGAAAACGGCGGGACGCGAACAGTATGGTCCGGAATATGTATCTAAGCTGCTCGATACCGAGTTGAGCAGTGAGGACCTGATCGCTACCGCTACAGTACTGACAGCCGAGAGCATCGCGCTCGGTGTCCGCAACTTCGTGTTGCCCGAAATGCGGGTCGACGAAGTATTCGTTTCCGGCGGCGGGACGCACAACCCGACGCTGATGCGCGCTCTGCGCAAGGCGCTCGATCCCATTCCTGTGATGGAAACGTCGGAAGTCGGATTGGACGTCGATGCCAAAGAAGCAATCGCGTTCGCGGTGCTCGCTTACGAAACCTCGCACTCGCGACCTTCTAACGTTCCGATGGCAACCGG
>JAFAUR010000673.1 GCA_019243205.1 Acidobacteriaceae bacterium
CCAACTGGCCCACCCATGGACGGGCGGGTTCACGTCGCCGAAAGCCCATTCGTACGCAGGCAGTTGTCCGTTCGGGTGCATATACCATTCGCGAGTGAGCAGCACGAGTTGATCTTTGGCGAATTCCGGATCAATCAATGCAAAGACAACGGTGTGGAAGGCTAAGTCCCATGCTGCGTACCAGGGATACTCCCATTTGTCCGGCATCGAGATGATGTCTGCGTTGTTTAAATGAATCCAGTCAGTATTGCGCCCGCGCTTCCGATTATCCGGAGGCGAAGGGCCGGCAGGATCGCCGTCGAGCCATTGTGGGACGTCATAATAAAAAAACTGCTTGCTCCAGATCATTCCGGCGAACGCCTGACGCTGGACTTTCCTTAAATGTTTGCAAGGGATTCCATGCTGCAGCTCGGCATAGAACTCACCGGCTTCCTTGCGACGTTGTTCCAGCACGTGATCGAAGCTCGCAAACGGGTCTTTGCGTTTCTCTTTGAACAGGCCAACGCGAACTGATTGTGCGGCTCCCGGCGGAATTTTCAGAATGTACTGCGCCGCGACTTTTGTGCCGGTCGCCTTCGGATTGACGGCCGAATAGTTTCCCTGGATCAAATATTCATGAAACGCGTCCTTGAAGTAGCCTGCGGCGTCCGGACGGCCATGCACACGGCGAGGATTCGTTTCGTTCTCGCAGAATAGGAACACCGGGTGTTCATCGGCGTAGAAATGATGCCGACCAAGGATCGGGTGAAAAGCACGCACTGCGCCATCCTGCGAAAGGCGGAGTTCCGGTTTCGCCCATTCACGGCCCCAGGACCAGGTGTTACGAAACCACAACTGCGGCACAACATAAATGGATGCTTGCTCAGGCCCGCTGTTGTGCGCTGTAACCAACATGAGGATGTCATCCGGAGAGGCTTTGGCGTATTCAACATAAACATCGAAATAGCGGTTCTCACTGAACGCGTCGGTATCGAGGATCTCGAATTCCGGCATGTTTCTATCGCGCCGGCGGTTTTCTTCTATTAACGAGGTATACGGGAAACAGCGCTGAGGATACTTATACAGCATCTTCAGATACGAATGAGTTGGCGTAGCGTCCAGATAGTAATAACATTCCTTTACATCTTCCCCGTGATTCCCTTCGCCATTGCTGAGACCGAATAGCCGCTCCTTCAGAATGGGATCGCGTCCATTCCAAAGTGCCAAACTCAAACAGAGAAGCTGGTTATCATCACTGATTGCCGCAAGTCCGTCTTCCCCCCAACGATAAGCGCGGCTGCGAGCGTGCTCATGTGGGAAGTAGTCCCAAGCTGTTCCGTCTGGACTGTAGTCCTCGCGTACAGTACCCCACTGACGCTCACTCAAGTAAGGTCCCCAACGCCTCCAGGCAGATCTTCTAACCCGCGCCTCTATCAGCCTTTGGTGTTCTGTAGTCACGGCCGGATCGTCTTCGCTATTAAGTGTGTGGGACATACCAACGTCCGTAGGTCGCGAATCCCAGAAGCAGAGTGGCCCACCAAGCCGCCAGCTCACATCGCATCCAGAGCTTGTAACGGGTGATCCGGAGCCTCTTTGGCAGAACGTTCGTTCCCGCGGCCAAAATGATGTATAGCGCCGCGCATTCGGCAACGGTTCCGACCGCCGCATGCGCAGTTGCAAGAGCGTAATAGGGTCTGCCGAGCCGGAGCGGAATTCTAGGGCTCACGTGGTTACGAAAGGATGGAATCATCAGCATAAGGATGATTACGAAGTTCAACAGAACGACCGTCGATTGGCAGCATGCATGCGCGCGAAATTTGCGCACACGCGCGAGGAGTGCACCCGCGAGCAGGGCTACGCCCATACCGATTTCGAGAATCAGCACAACATCGGCGTAAAATGGCGCCGTAGTGCCCAGAAAGCCTTGACTCAATGCACTGCCTCGCTGGCGCCGGCAGGTTGGATCGGGTCATGGGTGTTAATGTTCTGCGACACAGGCGAGTGCGATTCAGCTCTAAGCTTTCGGCGCTCTCTGCGAGCCCACTGGTATACCAGGTCCCTCTCGGCGTCCGTCAACTTTGCCTGTCGATGAACAAATGTGTATTGACGTAAGGGCATTTCGCCGTTTTTGACAGCGGACGCCGCGTCTGCTAACAGCTTTTGCCGCTGCTGGAACGTGTACTGTTGCCACTCCGACAAGTTCATGTGATCGCGTCCGCGACGCACATCTCTTTCCACCAACCAGGACACCGGGGCGACATAGCTATACCACGGCCACGTTGTCTGGCTCGAATGGCAGTCCGCGCACGAGCGTTTAAAGATGGTTGTGATTTCGGCTGGAAGCTTCAGATCGTCTATCGAAGCTCTATGCGGCTGAAACTGTTTTGGCGCACCGAATGGATGAACCGTCATCGAGCACACGGTCAACAAAGTGGCGAACCCAGCGACTAGCACCCAACGGTGCCCTAAAAGGAAGCGCACGTCTGTAGTACTGCCTTCACGGCTCTTTTATTCCGCGATTCTTGGCCAGGGCGCTTTTCCCACCGATTTTATGTCGGACTCATGCGGCATTGTCTTGAGGCAGAAACTAACTTCGACACTGCGTAAAAAAAGTGCGATGGCGGGAATATTTCCACGTGCACATCGGTATTGCTAAACGAAAGCACATCGCAAAGCTGAACCCCCGGTAGTTACGAAGGAGAACGAGTTGTCGAAGCGAATCAAAGCGGATCTAAACAAAGACGGAATAGACCGCCGTGGATTTTTGGAGTGCATGGCCTGGGCCGGCACGGGTGCGATCTGGACTGTCAGTGGAGGTGTGTTAACTTCTAAGGCCTTTGGCCAAATGGCTCATCATGACGGCGGGTCGGAAGGTGGATTCACCTTCGTTCAGATCAGCGATAGCCACATCGGCTTCAACAAGGAAGCCAATAAAGATGTGACGGCGACATTACAAGAAGCCATCGGCAAGATCAATGCACTCCAACGTACCCCGGATTTTCTCATCCACACGGGCGATTTAAGTCATCTCTCAAAGCCCACGGAGTTCGACACGCTCGACCAGGTCCTGCGATCGTGCAAGGCAAGACAGACTTTCTTTGTGCCGGGTGAGCATGACATGCTCGCCGACAACGGACAACAGTTTCTGGAGCGCTACGGTAAAGGCACGAAAGGTGCGGGTTGGTATAGCTTCGACCACAAGGGAGTGCACTTCATTGGGCTCGTTAATGTGGTGGATCTGAAAGCCGGCGGTCTTGGCACTCTTGGGGCCGAACAACTCGAATGGCTCAAGAAAGATCTGTCTGGGAAAACGAG
>JAFAUR010000978.1 GCA_019243205.1 Acidobacteriaceae bacterium
AACAACTGCATGCTTCAACAACGCGATCTGTGGGGCAGTGTTAACGACGAGGGTGTTCGCTGGAATTCGTCCCAGATCGCCAAGGTTCACGTTCTTCCCAACGGAAAGCACCGCCTGAATCCCTTCCAGTTTCTCCACCGGCCCGAGAATAGAGCGGAAGATTTCGGGGTGGCCATTCACGAGCGAGCCTAACGAAGCGTAAATCAGCGGCGCGCCAGTGAGCTTCTCCCACGGGAAGGCCACCTGCTCCCGTCCGTCACCGTCATGGAAGGGGCAGAATAGTGAAAATGGGCGGGCCATGGTGTGCCCGCAAAATCAAATTCCCGGGGCGTTTGGGTGATTACTGCCAAATTGGAGCTAGTTGCGCTGGGATCGCTCCAATCAATCTGCAAGCCATTCTGTTTGGCGTAAGCTTGGGCGACAGCCCGAATCGGAACAAATAAATTGCCGATCATTTTCGCTCCCTCGATATTCCTTGCACGCGCTTCAGCAGTCGTCTCGTGAGGCCAGCCGAAAACAGTGGGCGGGGTAGCGCTGGGAGAAATCCAGGTGGAGCGGATTCCAGACCTCTACAAACTGGATACCGAGGCTCATCGGCACAAGTTGAAGAAAGGTGACCGCGTCGAGGACCAGCGCCTCAACCCCTGTCTCCACCAACTTCTGCGGTAGATGTTTCAGCCCGGCTTGGAGGAACTTGGGCGATATTTCCTCCACTTGATACCGCATCACACCGAGGCCGTGAAGCTTGGCGATTGGAGCGTAAAGTCGCGCCACGGAACCCGCTGGATATTCTTCTTCGCAGTACGGCTCGAAGGCCAGGTCGGCAGCGCGAACAGCAGGTTCAATGTCTGGATCGCTAATGAATCGCACTTCGTGTCCGCGCGATTGCAGTTTGCGGGCGAGTGCCGTCATCGGATTCAGATGCCCTGTCAGGGGCAGACTCACAAAGCCAACTTTCATATTGGTCCCTCTTTCAGACGAACTGTTTGTCAGTATTTAGCTAGGGCAACCTGCGGTCTGGAAAACGATCTTGCGACGGTATATCTTGCACAGCCCATTTATGCTCTACGTTTTTCATCTCTCACACTGCTTCCAATCTTTACGATGCGCGGACATCACTAACGAAGGCGATTACGTATAGCCAGACAAACCACGAATGATGCCAGAGGTCTGAATCGCCTTTGCACGCACAGTCGGCGCCGGGAACGGGCCGCTCTACTTGATGCCGATGACCATGGAGTCGGGGCCCACAAGGTGCTCGGCGCGGGTCTCGCGGAAGCCGGCATCCTTCATCCAGCCCTGGCAGTCGGCGCCGGTGAAGTCGAAGCCGCCGGAGGTTTGGATGAGCATGTTGAGGCTCATCATAAGGCCGAAGGCGTTCTTCGAGCGGTCATCGTCGATGATCGCTTCGAAGACGATGAAGGCGCCGCCGGCAGGGATGGCTTCGTAGGCTTTGCGGATGAGCATGCGCTTGACGTCAAGGTTCCAGTCGTGGAGGATGTGGCCCATGACGACGACGTCGGCCGAGGGCAGCGAGTCATCAAAGAAGCTGCCGGGGACGAACTTGAGGCGCGAGGAGAGGCCCAGGGATGCAGCATAATCCTCGAAGACGGGAGCGACCTCCGGGAGGTCGAAGCCGGCGCCGGTGAGGTGCGCGTGGGCGAGGGCGATCTGGGCGGCGGTGTCACCCTGAGCGGTGCCAACGTCGACGAAGGTGCGGTACTGAGCCCAGGGGAATTTGGTGGAGATGGCGCGAGCGGTGGGGCGGCCGATACCGCTAAAGCCGGAGACGATCTCGCGGAGACGGGCTGGGTCCATTGTGGCGTAGAGGGAGGCGAAATCGCCGTCGGCGAGCCCACCTTGGGCCTTACCGCTTCGGAGGCCTTCGGTGAGCTTACCCCAGTCGGAATAGAGGCGGTGGTTGGCCATTTCGAGGAAGCCGCCGACGTAGCTGGGCTTGCGGCGGTCGAGGAAGAAGTCGGTGGCCGGTGTGTTGGAGTAGGCGGAATCGGTGCGCTGGAGGAAACCGAGCGCGACGAGGGCGTCGAGAAAGTCGCGGGCGGAGCGCGGGTGGAGGCCCAGGCGGCCGCTGAGGGCTTCGAAGTTTTCGGGGCCGTGGGCGAGCTCGGTGAAGAGCCGCATCTCGACGGCGCTGAGCAGGACTTTGGAGGCCCAGAAGCCGAGGCCTATCTGGAGGATGTGCTCGGGCGTGGGGGCGGAATCGTTTGTCATAAATTTCAATCTCCAATCGATCTTGAATTACGGCTGACAGCGGCAACCGCTCACTGGCACTCGTTGTGCAGCGGGCTCGGTGACGGCGGCCCTGCCACGCAAGGGACTGCGCTCAAGTATTCGTAGATCGCTCGGATGTCTTGCTCATCCATGTTTTTGAAACTGGGCCACGGCATGATTTGCAGCAGGTTGCCGTCAAATGGAGGCGCCAGGCAGTTGGTGGTTACCGAACTGGAACAGGCCGGATGGAGGTGATCCAGGTCGATTCCAGTAGTCAATATCCGGTAAAACTCCGCGAATGATCGGCCGCCTTCGGGAAGCCCAGTCTTGTCCGGAGTTAAGTTGCGGGAGACAATATGAGGCGCATTGGGTGTCGTCGTTAGAGGACCAAAGTCTTGTCCACCGCCCAGGTAGGTGGCCGGATTGACTACCGGCGGTTGGCCGAAATAGGGGTTGGCTCCCGGTAGGAACTGGGTCGCGGGACCAGCATCGTGACAATCGTTGCAACTCGCGACCGCATTGACCCAATAACTGCCCAATCCTACGAGCGCCCGGTTTTTGCCCTCAAGATTGAGGGGGACCGGCGCAATGTGGAGACCGATCTCAACTCTCGAGTCGCGGTCGCCTCCTTCGTTCTGCGCCTGCACGTGCGGAGAATGAACGAACATGGCAGCGATGATTGCGGCTGACGCCGCGAGCGTTACTGCCCATTTAATAAGTTGGTGTCTTTTCACAAATCATCTCCTTGTTTCTGAATCTTGTGCCATCACTGAATCTTGCGTCTTACAACGGACTAGAGGGTTAGGCCGATTGCGGCGTTCTCCTCGGGCGAGCCCATCCAATATCCATACTTTGCAGCGGTTGCAACCAGCTTCTGGATCTCTTCAGGCGTTGGTCGAGCCGCCGCTCGATCCCCATCAACCGGCTTGGAGACTTCCTGAAAGAAACTGTAGAGTTTCGAAGTGGTTACAACGATCGCTGTGGCTGGAAGCGGGGAGGTATTACGCAATGCGTGCTTGGTGTTTCCCGGTATGCTTACGACATCCCCGGGACCGAAGCTCACCCATCCGTGATTGCCGTTTCCGAACTGGAACGCTTCGAGAGACCCCTCAAGAACATAGAAGAGCTCGACGTCGGAATGGCTGTGAAGGGGGACAGCAACCGCAGGGGGAATCGTGCCGCGAATGAGGCAAATCTCGGACCCGGTTTCATCGGGCGATGCAAGGAACTCGAAAAGTGTTCCGTTTGGAGTAAGCCGCTGCTTATGATGGTTACGTTCTTCCGTGTTTTTCATTGCTGACTTCGTAGACATTTTCAGTACCCTGCTTCTGTGGCTGCCTTCAGCAGCACAATTCGTTTTTCGTGCGATTGAGATTGACGATGGGATCGGCGCCGCTGGCATCAGGATTTCGATGACCACGCCCCAATGAGTCCGGGCGAAAGAACTACCCCATTCGAAGCAACTACCTCATCGCGCATCCGTTGGGCAAGACTGGAAGATCGACCTCCCTCGCAGTCGCAATTTTCAACTTCTCCATCACTGCTAAGAGGCTCTTGGCTGCCTCTGCGACGATCTCGTACACCGGATAGTCCGACCCGCCGCCGATCAGGGCATCCATCCGCATGGAAGGGCCAGGCAGACCTGCGGCCAGAAATACTCCTACAATTCAAGGCCAATGTGTATTCGCGCACCAGCAGTGCTAAGCGCCTGTTTGAACCAAGCAACGTTGCGCTCAAAGGTCGGGGCTGGCGGCAGGGAAAGGGCGGTGGCAAAGTCAAACTCCTGAAAAACGACGAGCCGTTCGTCGTGCAGATGAAGTGCCAATTTGCGGACGGCGTTGACCGGGTCCGGGTAAAACATAAGGACGAGCCGACCCACGACCGCGTCAAATGGCTATCAAACCGCAATTCTGCGGGGTCGCCTTCCAGGAATCTCACATTGCCGATGCCCCTCGCTCGCGCCAGCGCAGTCGCCCGGTTTACAGCTTCGGCGGCTAGGTCCGCACCTATGACCTCTCCGCTTGGCCCGACGAGTTCGGCCGCCAGAAACGCTACGTCTCCGCTACCGCAACCCACATCAAGAACCCGCATGCGCGCGGTGATTCCGGCCTGTTGGAATGATTGGCGCGTAAAGGGTTCGAAGGCCTCTGCTTGGTGACTGAGACGATCGAGTTCGTGCTCCGAATGCCCTGGGGCGTACATCCTTTGCTGAAACGCTGTTTCTTTCATCTTTCACCTCAATCCCGCAAAACCCGGCCAAGCCGAATCGTGCAACTCAGCGCCAGCGCTGAGTTGCATGTTTGCTTGTTCTAATGCCCATTGCCCTAGAACTCTCCTGAGGCAGTCATTGAATTCGCTCGTTGGAATAACACTGGCAGCGGTCGCCTATTCCCGGGAAATCGCTTTTTGGTTTGGTGTTTTATAACCAGGCCACTAGACGACTATCGAGTATCTGCTGCGTACTGCGGGAACGGGAACTCAAGCGAGAGCCACTCTTACTCAGTTCTTGACATCGGCTGTCTTTCGTCATTCACGCAGGGGCGATCATGGATGCCAATGGAAGGCGCTGAAACTGCGAATTGCGTGCCTGTAATCTTCATCAAAGGGAAAAGGAGAGCGGTAAGTAAAAAGGGTCCAGAGTAATTGGTCGCCATTTGCAGCTCAAGACCTCGAGAGTTCGTAGTTCGCTTCGGCAACACCATCGTGCCGGCATTGTTCACAAGAAAGTCAAGGCCTCCTCCATAGCGTTGGCGGAGGTGCTCGGCAAATCCCGAACTGAATCGAATTCGGCGAGATCAAACTGCGCGAGAGAAAGCCGTGCCTTTGGTACCTCAGCCTCAATTAGTTCTGCCGCTTCTTTCGCTTTCCTCATGTTCCTGGCCGGCATGATGACTGTGGCTCCCTTTCTGGCAAGTTCCTTAGCTGTATGGAAGCCAAGGCCCGATGTTGCGCCGGTAACTACGGTAAGCCTGCCCTCTTGCGACGGCATATCTTGCACAGCCCATCTATGCTCCACGTTTTTCATCTGCATATGTGACTCGTCCGCATAACACTGCTGACGATCAGCACGGTTATCGACCGGTATTAAACATGGTGGCGAGAACGTAACCGGCAAACGCGGGTACAGAGAATAAGGTTCGAATGATGTGAAAGCGAATCCATCGCGCGCGGATTTGGGCCCATTCGCGTGGTGGGTTCTGAATGGACCAGGACGCGATTTGATGGTTGATGCGGACATTTGTGGATACGGAAACGATTAGTACGAGCGCATAGCAGACTGCACCGGCTGCCGCAAGTTGTCCGGGGATGGAATGGACACCGTACATCACAGCAAGGGCTACGCCTCCTGCCAGAGCACCGATGACCACTATCGGCATGTAGGGATCAAACGTACGATTCGTATGCTGATGGAATTCAATATAGGCAGAAACCGAAAGCCGGGACATCGCGCGTCCTAGCCCTATCCAGTTTACGAGCAATCCGCCGGTTGCCAGTGCGGCGAATAATAGAACGATCAGGACAAATGAGTTTTCCATATTTCAAGTACCTCCGTTTTCATTGGGGAGCATTGTCAGCCGTTATCCAATGCTCGGTTTGGGCGGCCAGTTCCGATAGGAGTGCGTCGACCTTAGGATGCGGAAGTCTGGATTGATAGCCGATCCCGCGCAGGGCTACCATGATCGCCCTCGCGCACAGCGGCACATTCAGATTCTTTCGAAATATACCCTGCCGGATGCCACGTTTCAGCAACGACACCAGGTGGACGTGCCATCCGTCATCTAGCTTTCTGAACATCTTCGCGATCACGGGGTCGCGCCACGATCGGACCGCCAGATCACTGAGGACAATGAATTGTTCGGGCGTACGACGCAGCCGCAAACGGATGTCTTCGAACTCCATTTGAAGTTCGTCGAGAGCGGTAGGATCCGCAGCGTTCCGAACGGCGCGGTTATTTTGTAGGTCCTCCATCAAGTAATCGACAACACCGTGGATAAGTGCCTCCTTGCTCGGGAAATGGTAATGGAGCGTTCCGTTATCTATTCCAGCCTCAGCCGCGACTTGACGAATACGGAAGCCTTCCAGTCCGTTCTTTGCAATCAAGCGATAGGCAATTTCAACCAATTCGGTTTTACGGTCTCTTTGCTGCATTCTTGCCATGGCAGAGTCCAGTTTCTGGATCAGGGTCGCCGCACTTATATTCATTCAACCAGATGACCGAATTTGCAATCCTAACCTGTAGATGCCTTTCGCGGCTATGTGGATGCAGAGTGCGGCGTTTTTCCCGCAAGCCGGCAGAAGTGCCGCCTTGCGCCTGGTCACGTTTAGCGAACATAATTTTTCGAGATCGCCGGATAAACTACTGTCTCGGACGCATCACTTAAGTCCGGATTCGTTTCGCGGCCGAAATTCGCGCCAGGTGGTGACACGCTTCCGTCCACGGCAATCTCGTTAAGCACATCCTCGCCAATCGTACCCAGAAAACTCTCCGTTCCGGCGACAAACAATACTGGCATTTTGAGGCGGCCTTTTGTTGTCAACATCGCGGCATTGTCTTCTGCATCCTGGTCGAAAGCCCGGTAAGCCTCAAAGCCTGCTTTCATGCCTCCGGGAGCAGAATAGTAGGCAGCGTACGTGTCGATGACCTCCGGGCCGAACGCGCCAAGGCTGAAGGCTATTCTGTCGAAGAAGTTCTGTAGATACATGCGTTCCCGTCCGGCCGTAAGCGTCTCTGACACGTTGTTCCTTGCGTTGTGGAAGAAGAAATGTGCCAGGTTTGAGTTCCGCAGCTTGCCAGTTGTGAGCAGTGCCTGAAACGTGTTGGTTCCAGGGACGATGGCGTCAACGAGAACAAGCCTTTCAACCGCATCCGGATATAGGCCTGCAAACGCGAATGCAACAGTCATTCCGATGTCATGACCGACCATAATCACCGGTTCGTATCGGGCGAGATGATCATCGAGGAGAGCCCGGATATCAGCCGCCATCATTCGCTTGTCGTATCCGCCGGCAGGCTTCGACGAATTTCCAGCACCGCGGTAGTCTACTGCGATCACTCGAAACCCTGCCTGTGCGAAGAGTGGCATCGTGTACCGCCATTGCCACCACGTCTCGGGAAAGCCGTGAATAAGGACCATCGTGTGGGGGCCCAGCGCCCGTTTGCACATAATGCAGTTGCACGCCCGGCTCAATTTCCGCCATCCCATGCTGGAAGGAGTTCGTGTTGTTTCACACTGCTTCCTCCTAGGCCATCCGATGCTCAGTGCTGGCAAGCGGAGTGTTTGAAGCCTTAAACACACGGTCACGGGCAGCATAGAGCCTGGATACCAATCGATCACGATCGATGCCCCGCATCTGACCGTCCCTCTTTACAATGCGGCCAGCTACCATGACGGTATCCACATTGCGTGCGTCCATGTTGAGCACGACCGCCGACAACATGTCGCTGATTGGCGCTGTGTTCACTGTGTCTGCGCGTAAGAGGACGATGTCTGCCTGGCGTCCCGGGGAGAGCATGCCGATTCTGTCTCCAAGTCCGGTAGCGATCGCGCCCGCCACTGTTGCGTACTCGAGAACATCCTTTACACCGAGCATGCGTGGCGCTTCCTGCCCCTGGAGACGGCGCGAGAATGCATTCATGCGCTGAAGACCGTAAACCGCGCGCATCTGCGTAAACATATCGCCCGGCACGCTGGTCTCGACATCGACGCCCAGGGAGAGCTTCACACCCGCGTCCATAGCCTGCTGGATGGGAGGTACACCATGCCCCATCTGCATCTCAACGGCGGGTGTGATTGAAACGGAGGTTCCGGTCTCGGCAATGATGTGCCATTCCGTGTCGCTGATTGTGTTGCAATGGACCAAGTTGACGGAGGGGCCGAGCTGGCCCTCCTTGCCGTAACGCTCAATCGCGCCGGGTGTGCCCATGCCTGCCAGACCGGCGTGAATCGTGAGAATCACCCCGGCCTCGCGCGCAAGTGCGAAGTGCGCCTTAGCTATCGCGTCGGGCACATGTTCTGGCGATATGCCGGCGAGCGCGAGCGTCACGAGCTGGTGATCCGACGCGAACTCTTCCCTCTTCAAACGCAGCACGTCGTCCGGCCAGCGGGTCCTGCCCTGGGTTCCAGGGCCAAAAGCGAAGACTGCCCGGACGCCGGATTCCCGCAACGCAGAAATGCAGGCTGCGGTGTGTTCGGCGGAGTTCTGAATGTGTGACCAGTCAAAGACGGTTGTCACACCGGCATCGAGAGCTCCGTAGGCGCTGATGAGGGTACCAATATAGGCGTCTTCCGGCGAGAAAGCCGGAGCGAACCCCTCGTTGACGCGATGGAAGTAACCGGCTACGTCCTCCGTCGGCAGAGTTCCACGGATCACGCCTTCCCACATATGCCGATGACCATCGACGAATCCGGGCAAGGCAATCATATTTGTGGATTCGATTACCTCGACATCCGGGGTGGCATTGATGCGCTCGCCAATATCGGCGATCATGCCGCTACGGACAAGAATGTCGGCCCTGCCCAGCTCGCCGATGGCCGGGTCCATCGTGATTACCCCAGCGCCCCGGATCAGGATAGGACGGTCGCCGGTGCGATCGGCGCCGGACAACGACGCAGACGATGACCCGGCTCTTTCTCCCCTGAACGCTGGCGCGTTTGCACCAGCGGCAGTTCGTGCTCTTGATCTCATGGTGTTTACCTCGCAGATTGAATGGCCGGACCATTCGAGAATTGAAAAATGCTATGAGTCGGCGATTGGAAGAACCACTCTTACTCCGCACACCGGCTGGCTTGCGTCATGCACGCAGGGGCGGTCAACAGGGCTCCGTCTCGCTCAGTACCCACGACGCCCCCAGTC
>JAFAUR010000924.1 GCA_019243205.1 Acidobacteriaceae bacterium
ATTGAGTAGCTTGCTTGGAAACAGGCGGAGCCTATTGGACTCGATCAGGGGTGGCAGCTCCCAAAGAGCGATGCGGGGGTCCAGTATTGTACAGCTGAGAGACACAAGACCCATAAAACCGAATCGAGACTCGTCTATCTTGGCATCCGTTCTACGGACATGAGATGACCGTTCACGGCAAGCGGAATCGCCGGGGAGCGATCGTCTTGATCTGCAGCGCGGGCGATGAGACGAAGGCCCCATTGGAAGTGCCGGTTTGGATGTTCGATGCCGCTGTATGTTGCAAGCGCGCGAACGCGATGATTTCGATTGCGCATCCCGATTTCCGAGACGGGCTGGAACGAGAGGCGTACGATCAGCGATTGATCCCGCGTGGAGTTTCATTTCTTTCGCGAAGGAATACCCGAACGTTCCAAGAAAGCCCGAAGTTTCCAGTGAATTAGAACGAACGAGTTCGTCAGCTGATCCAGCACCGGATGCACAGGCGTCGCAAAGCTTCTGTTTCACCGGTTTTGGTGAAGGACGAGAAAGTTCTTAACGATGTGGCGCCAGAAAAAGTGAGTTCATGATGTCGACTATCAAACGTATATGAACGGCGCTTATTCGCGGATCTTGGTGGGAGACGGCTATGCATCCGCAATTCAGCGGCGCGCCGCGTTCAATAACGCAGGGCTGGCACAACGATTGCCACTTTGATCGACAAAGTTGCGAAATGGTCCAATAAGGTTACGGACGAAGACATCGCGGAATCGAAGGCATCTGGTCTCAATGAGGACCAGGTATTTGACTTGGCCGTATGCGCAGCGGTCGGGCAGGCTGCTCGGCAACAGCACACTGCATTCGCGGCACTTGGGGCGGCGAGCGAAAGGGAGTAGCATCCGCCTCACGATTTTGGATCGAGGGCACAGTTTCGGCACGAAGGCAGTGTTCGCGCTGATTCGAATATTCTCACGCCATCGTCGTTGAGGTGATCAAGTTGTGAAGTTTCGGCCGAACTTCTACGGCGCACAGCAGATGACGCACGAAGCAAGATGCGTGGACGTTCGGCTTGGTCGATTCGAGATCGAGAGCTGATGGCAGCGTTCGTCGCGAAGAACAACGAGTGTGAGTAGTGCATGAAGGCGCATACGGCCGTCGCGGCAAAAGGCATACCACTCGCGAACACGTGCTGATAAGACTAGTGCGTGACGTGCTCGAAGTGTCAGAATATTCTTGCGGCCCCGCTGATAGAACCTGAGCAGTCCACCGAGGCGCTCGTTATATTGAACGGGCCGTCGAGGAGTTGAAGGTGAAGATATCGGGAACGGGAGAGCAGCTTTATTCGCTTTACCTTGGTGATTGCGTTCGCAATGCTAATGCGTAAGGAAGCCACTAAGCGCGCTGCAGCGAAGCCTTACCAAACAGAATCACCTTCCATAGAACTTAGTCCAGATGCAGCGCATCCAAGGTTCGGCAGAGCATTGCGGTTTCGACTACGAGGCGGTAGCAGAGTGAGTTGCACTCCGCCGGACTGGAGCATCGCTATCATGCAGAGCAAAGCGAACAAGAAGCAGACCTGCTGCAAAGTTGTGTTTGCGAATCGACGAGGCATGTGCACCACTTCTTTACAACCTTGCCATCATTCTGATTGACTGCGGTATGCGACCCGAAGAATGTCATCGTCTTCGCTGGCTTGATAACGTGCGCGCGAATTTCATCGAGGTACATACAGGCAAGGGCACCGGATCACGCCGAAGAATCGAACTTACAGATCGCGTATCAGCTATGCTGCGATCTCTTGGAAGAACCAGCGAATTTGTTTTCCCCGCGCCTACCAAAGCTGGTCACGTCAACACATCCACGTACAAGAAGCTGCACGCTTAAGCTTTGAAGATCTCAGGTGTTGCTTCATTCGTCCCATATTCGCTACGCCACACCTGTTTAACGCGTTGGGCGAATGCTGGCATGAACCCTTTCAATCTGCAATATCTAGCCGGTCACGAGAACATAGCCACGACACTGCGGTACATCCATCTTGCGCGTATGGACGCTCAGGAGAAATTACGAGAGGTGCGTTAGGCGTGCGAAGCAAAGCTCAGTGTAATGACCGAGACTTCATCTTGCACCGCGCAGGTTGATCGAAGTTTGCGACTGTCAGCCGACCTAGAATTCTCAATTTCCGGTTTGCCCGTCGTTCGACAACAATCGGGAAACAATGCCAGCGCGAACATACGACCTTGCACTCTCCGGCTGACCAGGTTCAGTGGGGCATGCTCAGAAACGACATTAGCCCGGTGTGATCCCCTTTCAGGCACATGCATTTCGGCGGAAGCCCGTCGTTGCGTAAAATGATCGAGCGCTGAGAAAAGAATCAAGTCCGCTCATTATTCGGCCATCGAATGTATAGGTTTGGGGGAGTTACTCCGATTTTCCAACTTCATCGACGGCCTGTTCATAGCAAGAATGCACAAACTGAATGATGGCCCCGCAGTTACCCGCTCTTGGGAAGGGGGCGATCGGTCCTCGCCAGAGATGGTAAGCAGAATGAACGCGCCGCGTGCGGGACGCGAGCAGGTACACCAGCGCCAGTGCGGAGATGCTGCCCAATAGAGTCGCGCGTGAGAGTCCGTCGGTTTTAGTTAGGGACGATGATCGCAAGGAGGGAGAAACAAATGGTACGAGTTCTGCCGGACGCACGCCCTTCGATTCTGATAGGAGATGTAGCAGGTGGATGCTAAAATCCGCTGAACTGGCTTTATAGATTCATGGTTTAGCGTCGCTTCTGGGTTTTCGCGCTTTGCGCTGTGATTCCGCGTGTCCCGGGTGCTGAGACGGCTTCGGTCTATCCGCCAACGCGGCCATTTTTAAGGATCGAGACGGGCATGCATTCGGCCAGCGTCAACAGCATCGATGTTGATGCGAGTGAAAATTTCTTAGTGACCGCATCAGATGACAAAACTGCGCGTATTTGGGCTGTTCGTGATGGCAAATTACTGCGCACGCTCCGGCCACCAGAGGGTCCTGGAATCGAGGGGATGCTTTACGCGGTTGCCATATCGCCTAACGGGTCGACAGTCGCAGTCGGGGAGTACACGGGTCCTGAGATCGGGCCTACTTGTATTTATTTCTATGACCGAGCCGATGGCCGCTTGGTTCACGCCATTGGAGGCTTACCGGACACGACGGATCACTTGGCGTATTCGGCTGATGGGCGATACTTGGCTGTTGCTCTCAACCATGCGAGTGGCGTCCGGGTTTATCGATCGTCCGATTACGCGGAGGTCGGGCGTGACGCGATTTATGGAGACGCCTCGACTTGGGTTGAGTTCGACCGTAACGGACGGTTACTCACGGCCAGCGATGACGGATTCGTTCGTGCATATGATTCACGTTTCCATCTAACAGGCAGATTCGAGCCGCCGGGGGGAAACTGGATCCAGTCGGCTCGGTTCTCGCCGGACGCCAGCAAGGTGGCTGTCGGATTCACGGATAGCGCTGCTATCAACGTTTTATCAGGCCGCGATCTCTCATTTTTGTATGCGCCAGATACGCATTTCAGCAATCAGAGTTTAGGCACGCACGCTGGCCTGGTCGCATGATGGTCGGACATTATATGCAGGCGGCACTTACAGGGGAACTTCCAAATTTCGTGAACTGCTGTCATGGCGGGACCACCAGCGGACGCCAACACATTGGAATCTGTCAGGCAATACAGTTATGGATCTTCGAGCGCTTTCAGATGGCTCCATCGCATTTTGGAACATTTGACCCTACGGCTGGCGTAATTGATGCTCGGGGTCATTTTCTTTGGCAGCATGTGCCCGAGAATATCCAATACGATTTGCCCGATAGAGATCTCAGAGTTTCTGCCGATGGAGGGCTGGTTCTACTCCATTACTCGACTCTGACGCCGAGTCGCGGCCGTGTTGAGCGCTACAGCGAGTTCGAAGTCGCACATAGAGCAATTTCCCTCGATGTGGACCCGGACTTATCAATGCCATTGCCTAACACGACTGGTTTAGATATCGAACACTGGCATAACAGTCCCAAGCCGACCTTGAACGGGCAAGTTTTGAAACTTTATTCGCACGAAATATCGAGAAGTGTTGCGGTCTCTAGCAAAGCAGATGTTTTTCTGCTCGGGGCTGACTGGCGCATTCGCCTGTTCGACAAAACCGGGCGGGAGAAGTGGCACGTGAACGTACCGGCTGGCGCGTTTGCAGTCAATTTGACGGGTGATGGGCGATACGCAGTGGCGGCGCTCGAAGATGGAAGTATACGCTGGTACGCCGTTGAAAGCGGACATGAGGTGATGGGGCTTTTCATCGATGCGGATGGCAAGCGGTGGGTCCTTTGGACACCAGAGGGTTTTTTCGACTGTTCTGCGGCCAGTGATGCGCTCGTCGGTTATCACGTGCATCGCGGTCCGGATCACGATGGTGAGTTTGTCCGCGACGACCAGCTAAGCTTCTTGTTGTTCCGGTCGCATTTGCTTTCGGCGCGATTATCAGCGGAAGGCGATGAGTTGGTAAAAGCTGAAGTGGCCCACATCGGCGACGTTTACGAGGCTCTTCAGTCCGGACTTCCACCCGAGGTTGCGTCTCTGTCTCCAGCAGAAAGCGAATCGGATGGTAAACTCACGCTTCAATACCGTGTCATAGACCGTGTTGAAAGAGATTCGGCAGCCTCAGGTCTATTCAATGGAGGAGCGCAAGCAATAGCACAGCGGGAGCGAAGCTTCGGAGAGCTGCAATTCACTCCAGGTTCTCTGTCTGCTCTCGAAGGTTCCTGAGAGCGACAGGTCGGAACAGCGCGAACTGTGATCAGGGCTGCCCGCGCTCGTCAACTTTCTCAGCAAATGACCAACCTCGCATGGCATCAATGTCTCGGCGACTGCGGTCAACATAATCCCGCAGTTCCTCGAGTCCATACTGATGTGCCAGTGCGCGCGCGCTCACACCTGGGCGCACAGCACGGAGTACGAACCATTGTTCACGAGGCAGCGCCTTCTCTACTTCCACTTCTCCCCGATGTTCTTTGAGCAGCTTGTCACGCTTAGCCAGGTTGAAATTCTCGTGGTAAATCCCACGATCAAGATCCAGCGTCACGTGTGCAACGTTCACGCCTTTACTCGTTTGATCGAGTATTCGCTCACCGGTTATATCGTAGACCTGAGAGTCCCGCGTCCCGGTAGCTGTCACTATGTAGTAATGGTTGTTCAGGGCGTGGGCCTGGAGAGTTGTACCCGCTGAATATGCGCTTGGCCACAGCACCAACTCTGCACCCTGATCCGCCAGACTCCTCCACACTTCAGGGAAGTTTACGTCGAAGCAGGTTGCAATTCCGATCCGGCCAAAATCTGCCTTGTACACCGGGGCGGCCTGACCAACATTTACCTTCGGCTTCAAATTGAATTCAGACCAGTACGGAAACACCTTGTGATAGACAAAGACGACCCGCCCGCGCCGATCAAGTAGTACCGCCGAATTCATGCGCTGACCCGTGTCCTCCTGATCGATGGGAGACACAATGTAGGTGTTATATTTTTTCGCGAGAACCGACATTGCTTTCGTAGTCGGGCCATCTAGCGGCTCCATGCTCTTATTGTTCTGACCACGCCAGGTTTCCGGAAGAACGATCAGGTCCACACCTTGTGTCGCTTCCCGCTCGATGATCTTTGAGATCACATCGAGAGACTCCCCCTTAAAACTCAGGCTCAAAATGCGCACGGGCCGACCTATGTTTCCGGCAGAAGTAGGCGTTGCGCGCGTTACTATGGTCGTCATCGCGAAACCAAGCAGCAATGTGTGAATGATCTTCATGAGTTAACCCTGGTCCTTCCGAGTAGATCTGGCAGATTGCGCTGAGACGCATCAAGGAGATCGTCTTGAATAATCGCCATCGCTACTGTCTGCACTTGAAAAGCCTCGTGCAGAAGATCATACTGACATATCAGTGAACAAGTCAAGGATAATTCTAGTCGTGACTTTATGAGGAGCGCCCTTCCTGTACGATATGACAGATATGGCTCGCCTGCTGCACAGTTGACGGCGATGGCTGACGTTTGGGTCGTTAACGTTTTTTTTCTACTGCCAGATCCACAGCCATGCGCCACGTTTGTTGCAAAGACGCAAGTGCGGATTCGAATCGTAAAACGAATGGGTTCACGGTAAATGAAGCTGGAAGGAAAGGTTTGTCTCATCACTGGCGGCACCAGTGGGATCGGCCATGCGTTGGCTTCGCTAGTTGCCGAACGCGGTGCCGATGTTGGGATACTTGGGCGGAAGACTTGCGAAAAGGCTCGGCAACTGGAAACCGATATGCGATCCCGTGGCGCCAGGTTCTACTGTTCAACCGGAGATGTTGCCAGCGCCGACGACTGCAGACGTTTCGTACAAGGTGCGGCGAGCCAACTGGGAGGTGTTGATGTTCTAATCCATTCCGCGGGCGGATTGGTCCCCGGGGGGCTACTGGATATAGACCTGAAAGACTGGTACAACGC
>JAFAUR010001005.1 GCA_019243205.1 Acidobacteriaceae bacterium
CGGCGGAACATCGATTTGGTCCGCGAAGAGCCTGAATCCGGTGCTGAAAAAGAGCGCCACCACAACGCCGGCGGCAAAGTACCGCTCTCGACCGGGGCTGATTCTCGCGATGCCCCGGTAAATACTCGCTGCTCCGGCTGCGATCAGGCAATAGATAAGCGGAACAATCGGCGCAACGTGATACGGATATAGCAGCAGCTGAAACAAGTTCACTACCACCATCAGCGTCAGCAGGCCCACCAGTTCTCTCATATTTCTTTCCGGGCGAACGATTGCAAATAACAGCGGAATCGTAAGAATCAGTCCTATAAGGAAAGCCCAATTGTCGAAGATTCGTGTAACGATACTGTCCGTGAATGATTCCGGCGATTTATATATGTCATGGTGTGACACCTTGAGCTCATACATTTTCTCGAGCACCGGATCATTGAGCTCGACCTTTTTCGGTGGTAAGAATGCAAGGTTCTCTGGCCAGCCGTAAGTAGTGCGATTCACCGGGTATGGCATGACCATCGCATGTCCCGTGACCCGGTGGCAGTAATATCCGAGCCAGCCCGCGCCGGCAACAACCACAACTGCCGCCGGAATGACAGGCTTTCGCAAAATCTGCCCTGACGAAGCGCTCCATTTCCGGACGAGCGAGGGCACCATAAAACCCACGACCGCCAAGACCAAAATCGCTCCCTCGAACGGGCGCGTATTCATGAGGATTACCGCGCCTGAACCGAAAGCGATGGACACCGGCACGCTCGCTTTATGCCGCAACCGCGGCAAAGCTCCCAATACAAGCGCCCCGCCAATCGCCGGCACGGCAGCGCTGATGTAACTGTCTACCCAGAATCCCGCCAGCGTCAACTTCGCTAACAGCAAACCGATACCGAAGAGAGCCCAAGTTCTTGGAAGCCAGCCCGTAAACATCCAATACGAGGCCGCGCTCATCAGTGCGATGGCAACTTCAACTCCCGCCCAGGGTTCATGAAAGACTACCTGGCCAAACGCCAAGAAAGCCCCCTGACCCGGTGGATACATCGAGTTGTAAGTTGGCCTTTGGATAATGTGGATCGATTCAAAGTGACGCCACATCGCCGGTGTCGGGTTAGTAAGTCGGCCATGTGCCAGTGTGTCTCCCAATAGAAGCTGGCTGAATTCATCATGAATACTCGGATCGGGCACCGGTGAAAGCGGCAGAAGCGCGAGTCGGGCCAGAACCGGAACCAGAGCGCAGACCAGGAGCGCGAGCCACGGCCGCGATACAAAGGTACGGAAGCACCTCGCAAATGGCGAAAGCAGCCTCGTCCACGTTATCGGCATTCCGCCGTTAACCGTGGTTCATCAGGTACCCGGTGACTACACCGACGTTTCCGTGAATACTTCCGTTGCCCAAACGAATCTTTCAGCTGCGAAAACGGCCTTGGAGCAGGCAAACTTGAAACTGGCCGACCAAGCGCTGGCAGACGTGCAGGAAGGAGTAAGTATCGACGAAGTCGAAGCCAGCATGACTCTGGCGCGGGCCCGTGAGAATCTGATTCTCGCTCGCAGCGCAGCTGAAAGAGGCAAATCCGACGAGCTTCGGGCAGCGCTGAACGCGGCGTGCTCTGCTCTCGATGCCTACAGCGCCGAAAGCGGGTCGTACTCTCAGCAGGCGAAGTCTCTGGCGAACGAAATCCGCAACACCGAGAACAAACTCCAGAACGGTCAATCCGGAATGGTTCCTAAGATCAACGGCTGGTGGAACACTACCAGTGCCTGGACAGCTTACAAGCCCGCCAGACAATTGTCCGCTCAGCGCTAGCTTAACTGACGATGTAAGCTCGCGACTGGTCGACAGGGATTCGGGCGCGCTGTCGCATGGGACCAAGCACGAATTTCGCTAGCAGTCCGGCACACGCGCTCGAAATCGCCGTCGCCAGCAGCAGCGTCGTCCACGTTCCCATTGCAGGAACGAACACGCTCGCCAGCGGGACGGCAATCGCGGAAGTTCCTTTCGCCGTATACAGAAGTCCATTGTTAGCCGCCGCGTTTCGGCTACCGAAGCAGTCGCCGCAAATGGCCGGAAAGAGAACGAAGATCTCTCCCCAGAACAGGAAAATCAACGCTGCGAACACCAGGAACGCGTAGGAATTTCGTCCGAATAAACCTAAGCCTGACAGAGCGACGGCTTCGAAAGAGAACATCAGCAACATCGCATTCTCGCGCCCGATCACATCGGAGAAGAAGCCCGAAATCGGGCGCGTAATTCCGTTGGCAATATTGTCAATGGACACGGCCCAGCCGACCAGCGGCGCCGACAATCCGAGAATCGTTACAGTACTCGCTTCGAGCCCGAAGTCTCGCGCAATCGGACCAAGCTGCGCTGTCACGATCATGCCTCCAACCGCAATCAATAAATAGATCAGGTAAATCAGCCAGAACACACGGCTTCGAAACGTTTCCAGCACGTTATGTTCTGTGCCCTGG
>JAFAUR010001100.1 GCA_019243205.1 Acidobacteriaceae bacterium
GCAAGCAGAGTGCCGCGTTTCCTCCCCACTGGAATTCATAGCACGCAAGCAGCGGCAATCGTGGGTTGTCCGGTTCTGATCTCTCCCGTCCGGAAACGGACATCGAAAGGAAGTCTGTAATCAGGCCCTGTCTGGGCCGATCTGCTGCGAGCCAGATCCAGTAAGACGAAGGGGGTCGTTTTTGTTGTATACTCATCCCCACTTGAGGGTTGACCATGCGCAAGAACTTTGTTCCCTTTTTGCCCGGCCTGCTTATGGTCGCTCATCTGGCTTCGGCGGCAACGATCATCGTCGATCCAAATCCGATTGTGGAAGCAGGCTCGATAACTAGCAACGTTACCGGCGCGGATATGGCCGGATTGACTGTTACCGCGACGTACGCGAGCCCGATGGCCCCGTTCAGCTTTACCGCGATCTGGCAGGCAACTGGGCCGAACAGCGGCGGAGTAGCAGGCCCGTCCCCCTTTCCCGACGAACCTGCTTTTACCGTTTCGCTTACGGGCAATACTATCGACAGCTTGGCTTGGAAATACACGTCGACGGTTTTGAGTCCGCTACTTTCGCTTGAGTTCGATGGTAGCGATGCCGGTATCTACTTCGACCGGAGCCATACAGGGCCCGGTACGCCCGGAAGCGGTCCGGGAAATGACATCATGTTTGGTCCGCTAAGTCCCGCGGGGATCGATTCCAGCTTTGTGGTGACGTACTCAAGCGCTGTGGCATTGGATGGAGTCGCGCCACGAAACGACCTGTATGCGAAGCTGACGATCGACTTCCCTAACAGCCTTACTGGACCGGCGGAGTTTCAGCCACAGGACTTTTCGTTCACGCAAGAGACAGTTGCCAACATAGTCCCGGAACCGTCTTCATGGCTGCTTGCCCTCTGCGGGTTGGTCGCAGCTGGAAAGTTCGTCAAGCGCAGCATTTAGGTCTCGAATCGAAACGGTTTCGTCACTCATCTAAACCGGGTTAGAAGCAGGGCGCCGTTTCACGGCCCCGCAGATCCCTGAGGCTTTCTATGGCTACGTTGCCCCGCGTGACGCATGATTTGGCAGACGTTCACTTTTCTGCGCTTTCCTGTGACTTAGTACAGGGGTTGATGAAATTGCAGCGTGCTGCGCAACTGATCACCTCGTCGCTGGACCTGGGCGATGTTCTGGACCGCGTTGTGAACGACCTCGCATCGGCAATCGGCTGTGTCGAGGTTCTTGTCTGGTTGCGCGACGGGGACACCGGAGATATGGTTCTTCGCGGCGTGCGCGGATGCACAATGCACGATAAGGGCGCCCGGTTGAAGATCGGTGTCGAAGGAATGGTCGGTTACACTGCAGCGAGTGCCAGGACGCGTTATGCGCCTGACGTTCGGCTCGATCCTGATTACATTCCCTGTGAGCCCGACATTCGGGCCGAAGTGGACATCCCGCTGATTGCGCGCGGCGAAGTGATCGGGGTTCTCAGCGTCGCCCACCGGGAGGCCCAGGCGTTTTCGGGCGATCATCTTCAGCTGCTCGAGGCGCTCGCGGGACATATCGCCGTAGCCGTAGAAAACGCCCGGGTCTTCAAAAAGGAACGCGAGCAACGTGAACGTATCATTCGCGAGGCCGAAGAAGCCCGTGCTATCCAACGAGCTCTTTTCGGCAAGGCAATTCCGCTTTTGCCGGGCTTTGCTTTCGAAACCGCGTGGTGCCCCGCGGGCATTCTCGGTGGCGATTGGTTTGACTTCATCGAACTCGGCGGAGATCGATACGGCATTGTTCTCGCGGATGTATCGGGCAAGGGCATGCCGGCAGCCCTCCTCATGTCCGCGACCCGGGCTCTCCTGCGATCGATCACCCGTTTTTCAGCCTCGCCGGGCGAGACTTTGATGCACCTGAATCAGGCTTTGGCCGACGATTTTCCTCCCGGCAAGTTCGTCACAATGCTGTACGGCGTTCTTCACGTTCCCTCGCGTGAGATACAACTTGCCAGTGCAGGGCATCCGCGTCCCATGGTGGTGAACGGTAAATGTTCCTTTCTGGACATGGAAACGGGTCTTCCTCTTGGGCTGCGCGCGTCCTCCTATCCTGAGTACAAGCTGAACTTAGAGGCAGGTACACACCTGCTGTTCTATAGCGATGGCATTACCGAAGCGATG
>JAFAUR010001138.1 GCA_019243205.1 Acidobacteriaceae bacterium
ACCCAGATCGGGAGAGTTATCGATGCCATACCGCAAAACGTTCTCAACAACACCATCATTGTGTTCGCCTCCGATCATGGCGAATACTCCGGCGCGCATGGATTCGCACAGGGAAAAATGGGGACGGCCTACGAAGAGGCATGGCACATCCCTCTCATCGTGGTCGATCCCAGTGGCCGTTTCACCGACGACATCGGAACGATTCGGACGGGGCTTACCTCCGGTGTCGATTTATCAACCCTGCTGGTCAGCATTGGAAATCTCGGCACCCGCGATTGGATGACCGGTAATCTCGCCACCATCTACGGTAACCGCCACGACATGATCTCGATGTTGAAGTCCGCCAGTGCCCCGGGCCGACCCTACGTCCTGTTCGCAACGGATGAGATCATGCCGGGTTATTTCAATTTCAACAAGGCGCCTACGCACATCATGGGTATCCGCACGGATGAAACGAAGCTCGGATACTATGCGAAATGGCTTCCCTTGAGCGCTCAAATCATAAAGTCCTCGGCCGAGTTGGAGTACTACGACTATACGAGCAGTAACGGACTGCTCGAAACGATCAACATGGCGAGTCAGGACCCCGCCGCTGTCCAGGCTATGGTCAACGAGCTTCTCAACAACCTCCTGCCAAATGAATTGCAACAGAAATTGCCGGGACAGTTGGGCGTGCAACAGCAGCTATCGAAAACAGCACATCTGGCATTCCGCGAATTCATAGATCTTCAGCCGGCTGGCGTGTGGCAGAAGGGTGGTCTGCGCAGGCTACTCGGGATGGGAGGGGACTTCTAGCCCGTCATCTCAGCTCTTGCAGTTCTCTGCGGGCTGAGAGCAGAGGAGCTAGATCAGCATCCGCGTCTTTCCAGTCCGTCAGGAATGCCTGATACTGTTCGCGTGCGCGCGCCGCATCGCCTCCGAGCGCCACGGCGCGCGCCATCCCGAGATGCGCCAGGGGATACAAAACGGAATCTACTGCCTGTCCGCGATGATCCAGGATCTTTTTGAACTCCGTTGCGCTTTCCGAACTCTTTCGAAGGCGCCAAAACGCTTCGCCTCGCAGATATTGCGGCCAAAACTCCGCCGCTGCTTCGTAAGCAGTAGTAGGCCTCAACATCTCGATCGCCGCTGCCGCATTTCCCCGGTTCATTTCAGCCTGAGCCCGAAGGACCGGCAACCATATTGAATTAACGACGGTGTTTTTTGGGTACCGCCGCATCAGTTCAGCCGTTTGGGTATCAGTCTTTTCTCCGCACAGTTCCCGTGCGAGTGCCGCACGGGGACCAGACACCTGGTTCTGCTCTATCGCGAATGACTGCGCCGCGGCCGATCGGGCCTCGCTGCACCTTCCCAATGCTGCCGAGCGCAGCGCGGCGTCGGCCGCGTAAAACGCGGCAAGTTCGCGCGCATCACTCTGGGTTGCTTGCGTCGCTTCTCGGATCGCCCGCTGGGCGTAATCGGACGATAAATGCCACTCCCCCGCGTATGCGGCCCCGGCAGCTTCTCGCGCTATCGCCGAATATTCGTTCGGCTTCCCGGCGAACCAGTGTTGATACTGCTCGAGCGCAGCGCGATCGCCGCTCACGAAGGCGACCCGGTACAAATGATGGTGAACCGCGGGATCATCCAGTTTTTGCCGCAATGCTTTCTCACAGACCTCTTTCGCTTCCGCATACCGATTCAAGTGAATCAGCGCATTCGCGAGAGTCGAGAACCGGGTTGCCGAATCCGGATCCAGACGCATGGCGGCCCGGCTCTCTTCCGCCGAAAGCTCATACTGTCCGATTACCGAGTACGCTACTGAGAGATTATTGTGTGGTAACGGATCCTGCGGATAAACCTGCAGATAGATCTTCAGGGTTTCGATATCCTTGTCGATCTCTCCGGTGACGACCTCGTAGTAAAGCGAAGTGATGCGCAGCTTTTCACGCTCGCTAACAGGTTCGCGCAACGCATACGCTTTCACCGCGTTCTCAGCCGCGAGCCCGAAACGCCTGCTATTCCGGTACAGCGTCGCCAAATCGGAATACGCATACGCGAATTTCGGGTCGAGTTCCACCGCTTTCTGGAAGAACGGGATTGCGCTCAACATCCTGCCCCGGCGGCGCTCCTCATATCCCAACGAATAAGCCCGCAAGGCCTCGAGCGATGAAGTCGTACGCTCCAGCAGCGCGTCATATTTTTGAACCGATGCGAGCGATTCCCCGAGCTTTCGCCGCAAGCGCGCGGCCCCCGTCGAAAGTGCCTTCAGAACCTCCTCTTTATTCCGAGCTTCCGCCTGCGCTCGCGCGAGCGTTTCACCGTTATGCGCATCGGTGGCTTCGAGATTGATCACGTAATGGCTGCCGAGCGGCGCGATTGATCCAGTAATCATCGCCTTGATGCCGAGCCGCTCACAAATCTCCCGGCCAATGTCGCTCGTGATGTGTTGTTCGTTCTGCCGGCCCATGAGGCGCAAGGTTTCGCGGACGCGCGCGTCAGGCAAAACGTTCAGCACCGGGCTCTGTTCCAGTTGGACCGCAAGACCCTCTTTCAGCGTTGGATCGAAAACCGGGTCGCCGGTCTGATTCTGAAAATCCCCGAGAAGGACAGTGTCGTGATCCGTCAACGGCGACGCCCGGCGGCCCTGAACATACAGGAACAAGATCGCGCCGGCCGCAAGGACGAGGGCTGCCGCCGCGGCATAGACCCTGCGTCGGGATCTACGCGGATCGACCTTCCTTAGATCATCTTCGAACTCCTCGATTGTCAGATATCGTTTCTCACGATCTCTTTCGAGCGCCTTCTGCAGCACGCGGTTCATCCGCGGAGATGAAGTCGCGCCGCGCGGCAACGGGTTCGACTGACTTCGCAGACCCGCGAAGACGCCGGCCGCGTTTGTGCCGGCGGTGGCGGCGGCTCGCCCCATCAACATTTCGTACAGCACTGCGCCCAGGCTGAAAATGTCTGTCCGGCGATCCACATTGTCGCCGCGCGCCTGCTCGGGGGACATATAACGCGGCGTGCCGGCGATATCCGCACTATCCCCCTCTTCCGCCGTCCGTCCAACTGCCGCGTCCCCGGCACTCTTTTGGCTGATACTGGCTAGACCGAAATCGACGATCTTCACGAGGCCGTCAGGCCGAACGATGATGTTCTCCGGCTTGATGTCCTGATGCACAATGCCGGCATCGTGGGCCGCCTTCAGGGCGCCCGCACATTGGATCGTGATATCCAGCGCCTCCCTGGTCGACAGACTCCCGCGTGCAACACGAGCCCGCAGTGTCTCGCCCTCGATGAACTCTTGCGCGATGAACCAGGTTTCCCCGTTCCGGCCGATGTCGTAAATCGTGACGATATTCGGATGATTGAGGGCAGATGCGGCCCGCGCCTCACGCCGGAAACGTGCAACACGCCCCTCGTCCCGCGTGAACTGATGCGGCAAGATCTTCAATGCGACCTGCCGCCCCAGTTCCGTGTCGAGAGCAAGGTAGACCTCGCCCATCCCGCCGACGCCAATAACGGACAAGATCTGATATCGCCCGAAACTGCATCCCGGCGCGAGTTCCGGCTCCGAGAATTCGCAAATCTGATCCCGCAAGTCATCCGGCGAGAGAAAATTTCCGGCCTGCTCTCTCGCTTCGAGCAGTGACTCAATCTCCCGCAGCAAGTCCGTGTCACTTCCGCAAAGCTCGAAAAGTCTTTCGCCGCGACCCGCGGGCGGACACGCAAGGACGGCGTCATAGATCTCGGTGATTTGCGTCCAGCGCTCCGCAGTCATCAGGCTGAGAAGTTACCGCATTCTATCAAATGTTTTTTGGTTAACGGTTCTTCTTGCGGGCACGCCAAAACATGATCCAGCTAATATGTTTTCAAAAGCCCCCATTCGGCGCATCGGCCAAGTGCTCCAATTTCGGACGGCCATCAGCGCACGCGGGCATATGACGATGCCGGTCAAAGCTTATTACAACTCGTCAGTATGCGAGTTCCTCAAGGATGATCCGACACGGATCCTTGGAGTCCTCACCGCAGAGGCTAACTTTTCCGTGGAGGAGCCACAGCGCTGGGCTTGGCTTCAACAGATCTCGATTCTCAGGACGGCGCTCCCGCATGAATCGAACGGAAGGATATTTCTGGAATTCTTCATCCCGAGGATGGGCAAGCGCGCCGATGCCGTGCTCGTTGTAAGGAATGTGGTTTTCATTCTTGAGTTCAAGATAGGCGCAAGCGAGCACGCATCGAGCGCCTTCGATCAGGTCGAAGACTATGCGCTTGACTTAAAAAATTTCCATGAGGGCAGCCACAACGTTCCGATCGTTCCAGTGCTGGTCTCATCTGATGCCAAGTCTCTGCCTGACCCTGAGGTTCGTTTCGCCGAAGACCTGGTAGCCTCACCTGTCAGCACAAATGCGGCCGACCTAGGCCCCGTAATCGACTACATCAGCCAGGCAAGACCCTACCCGCAACTCGATCTGGAGTTATGGATGGCGAAAGGTTACAAGCCGACGCCGACGATCATTGAGGCGGCCCAAGTCCTGTACCAAACCCATAGCGTCGCTGATATCTCGCGATCCGATGCTGATGCTAAGAACTTGAGCGAACTGAGTGCCGCTGTCAGTAGGGTTATCGATGAAGCGCGTGAGAATCGCACGAAGGCCATTTGTTTCGTCACCGGCGTACCCGGTTCCGGAAAAACCTTGGCTGGACTCAGTATTGCGACGCGACGCTCCGACGAACATAGCGATGAACACGCCGTCTTTTTATCTGGCAACGGCCCACTCGTCGATGTCCTCAGAGAGGCCCTGGCCCGGGACAAAGTCTTGCGCGACGGCATCTCGAAGAAAGCAGCCGAGCGCGCTGTACATGGCTTCATCCAAAACATTCACCACTTCCGAGATGAATACGTCGGCAACAATGATGTGCCGGACGAGAAAGTCGTAGTCTTCGATGAGGCGCAGCGCGCTTGGACTCGGGAGCAAGCGGCTTTCTTCACGCAGCGTAAGCGAGGGCAGCGTGATTTCAACATGTCAGAGCCAGAGTTCCTGATTAGTGTTATGGATCGCCACTCAGACCGGTGTGCGGTTGTCTGTCTGGTCGGTGGTGGACAAGAAATCAACACCGGCGAAGCCGGGATCTCCGAGTGGATCAGCGCGCTCGAGACCCGGTTTTCCGATTGGCAAGTCTACGTCTCACCTCGGATATCCTGCCCGAGTACGGTTCTCAACTGGACGTCGACACCTTTCTGCAATCGCCACGTGTTTACCCCGAGGAGCACGTCCACCTCTCGGTTTCCATGCGCTCCTTTCGCGCGGAGGCACTTTCGCCCTGGTCCATCACATACTCGACAACGAACCACAACTGGCGAAGAGTGCGTTCGAAACGATACAAAACGCCTATCCCATTTACCTTACTCGCGATCTAAACGCAGCACGCGCCTGGCTCCGTAGCCGACGCCGCGGAACGGAACGATTCGGCCTCGTCGCATCCTCAGGTGCCCAGCGCCTCCGGGCTGAAGGTCTTCACGTGAAGGCGGAGGTCGAACCAACTAATTGGTTCCTCAATAGCAGTGCCGATGTCCGATCTTCTTACTATTTGGAGGACGTGGCAACCGAATTCGCGGTTCAAGGCCTTGAACTGGATTGGGTCGGCGTCTGCTGGGACGGTGACTTTCACCATGATCGCCATCAATGGATCCACCAGGTCTTCAAAGGCGCCAAGTGGCTGTCCCTTAATGACAGATCCAAGCGGCTCTATTTGAAGAATGCCTATCGCGTTCTAATGACCCGCGCTCGTCAGGGCATGGTGATTTTTGTTCCAACGGGCGATGAATCTGACCACACTCGGCCGCCTCGGTTTTACCACGGCACTTTCGACTATCTCCGATCCTGCGGGATCCCCTTGCTCGACCCTCACGAATCCTGTCGCACAATATAGCTGAGGTGTTCCATGAAATCAGGTCTGTGTTCGGCGGTCGAAAACGGCATCGCCACGGTTTCCCTAAGTCGGCCCGAACGCCGTAATGCGCTCTCACTCGATCTCATACACGAGCTCCTGGAATGTCTGCATCATTTGGAACTCAACCATTCCGTTCGGGTGATCATTCTCGCCTCAGAAGGCCCGGTTTTCTGTTCAGGGCACGATTTGAGCGAAATGCTCGAACAGCACGCCTCTGATTACAAGCGGATCTTCTGCGCATGCACTCACCTGATGGCAAAGATTCAGTCCATCCCGCAGCCGGTGATAGCGGAGGTGCAGGGTCTCGCCACTGCTGCCGGTTGTCAACTCGTGGCTACCTGCGATCTCGCGATCGCGTCCGAAAAAGCCTCCTTCGCCACGCCCGGTGTCCGCATCGGCCTGTTCTGCTCCACCCCAATGGTTGCCGTAACTCGCTCGATTGGCCGCAAGCGCGCCATGGAACTCCTGCTCACGGGCGACACGATCGACGCCTACACCGCCGCGGACTGGGGCCTGGTGAACCGCGTGGTGCCGGCCGCCAATTTACGTTCTGCCACGAAGGCTTTGGCGGAGCGCATCGCCGAAGCCAGCCCGCTCGTCATCGGGATTGGCAAAAACGCTTTCTATAAGCAGGCCGACCTTGACCAGACCCACGCCTATGCTCTTGCCAGCCAAACGATGACCGCGAACGCGCAGGAACCGGACGCGCAGGAAGGCATCCGAGCGTTCCTCGAAAAGCGCCCGGCGCGCTGGAGTGCAACGCCTAACCATCACCGGCAGGATAGGTGATCGATTCGCCTTCGACCCTGGCGAACGACGTCATGGTGTGCGGGTTCGACTGAGTCGCACTCAGGATGTGCTCCACCGGATAGCCGCGCGCGGTCAGGGCGTCCGCAATCAGCGACCGATGGCAGCGCCACGGCACAGCCTCGGCACACATAATGGCAACAGGCTCCCGAAGCGCAGCGCTAGTCAATGTTTCCAGCGCAGACGCGAACTCGGCCGTCTGCATGTAGTCCGCATAGCCGCGAAACGACTCGTTGCGCCAGCCCAAATTGGGAGAGTTTCGGCGAGGATGCTGCAGTCCCCCGAGCGCCTTCATATGCTCGTACCCGATGCCCGCATCACGGAGCCGCGCCTCGAGAGCGTCGCGAGTGTACTGCGGGTTATGCCGCGATTTCGGAATCGTCCGAACGTCGATGAGCCGCTTTACCCCGTGTGCCTTCAGGATCTCGATGAGCGTTTCGACGGGTCGCGTGGAATGCCCGACAGTCCGGATGAGCGGCTTCACGCTGCCGAAATGGGAGTTTCCCCGGTTTGCTGCACTTCGCCGTAGTGGTAAACCCGGCAAGCCGGACACAGCCGGCTGGACATCTCCCGCGGCTTATTTTCGATGAATTCGGGAACCCACTGCCAGATGTTCGATTTCTTGTTCTCGACCCGCCGGCAATGGCAGCATATGGTGACAATCGGTCCGTAATCTGCGAAGTTGCCGTTGGCTTCTGAGGGTGGGGCGAGTGTGTCCTTAATGAGGACATTTCGAATCAGGAATCCAGACCCGAA
>JAFAUR010000013.1 GCA_019243205.1 Acidobacteriaceae bacterium
AATCCCAATTTCTGCTTCGCATGAAATCTTGCCCGAATTCCGGGAGTATGAACGGGGCTCCACTGTGCTGATCAACGCTTACCTGGCTCCGAAGATGCAGAGCTATGTGAGCAGGCTTGACTGCGAGCTGCAGCGATCGGGTTCGACGCTGCAGGTCATGCAGTCTTCCGGCGGCATTGCGAGAGCGTCGGTTGCGGCTCGGGAGCCGGTACGTACGATTCTTTCCGGTCCTGCCGGCGGCGTTGTTGGCGCGGTTAAAATCGCGGAAGCGGCAGGCTTCCCCCGCATTCTTACGTTCGATATGGGGGGAACGTCGACGGATGTGGCTTTGATCGACACCGCGACGGGACTGCGCACCACGACAGAGTTCCAGATCGACGGCATGCCCGTTGCCATCCCCACTCTGAATATTCACACCGTTGGCGCGGGTGGCGGCTCGATTGCGGGCTTTGATGCGGGCGGCGCGCTGAAAGTCGGGCCGGAATCGGCGGGGGCGGATCCTGGGCCAGTCTGCTATGGCCGAGGTCTTACGCCGACTGTGACCGATGCCAATCTGCTGCTCGGTCGACTAAACCCGGACGGATTACTTCGCGGTGGACTGAAACTCGACGAGAAGCGCGCGCGCGAAATCTTCGAAGGCGCTAAGCGAAACCTCCCGGGTGTGCAAGTTTTCGCGGAAGGCATCGTTCGCTTGGCCGACGCACACATGCAGAAGGCGCTCGCGAAGATCTCGATCGAGCAGGGGCATGATCCGCGCGATTTCGTGCTGCTCAGTTTCGGCGGGGCGGGACCTCTGCACGCGTGTGCGCTCGCCCAAGCACTTCGGATTCCGACTGTGTTGGTGCCGAACTTTCCGGGTGCGCTGTCAGCTTACGGCATTCTGGTCTCTAACGTCATTCGCGATTACTCGCGCACAGTCATGCTGCGGCCGGGTGACGGCGCGCTTGAAAAGCATTTCGAAGCGCTCGAGTCCCAAGGACTGGAAGATATGCGCGCCGAAGGCTTCGCGCCCCGGCTTGTGCGTCTGCTCGATGTCCGATATATGGGGCAAGGCTATGAGCTGACTGTGCCTGAATCGGCCGCATTCGTTGAAGATTTCCATCGAGAACATGAGCGCAGGTACGGCTATGCAGACCGTGAGCGCGCGGTAGAAATTGTCAACGCGCGCGTGCGGGCGGTTGTGGAAAGCGAGGAGTTTCCCATGCCGCAGTTTGAAATGCGCAATGGCGATGCCAGGCAAGCGGTAATCGGAAAGACAAGCACATATCACGAAGGCGAGTGGCACGACACCACAATCTATGACCGTGCTGAGCTTTTTGCGGGTGACGTGTTCAATGGCCCCGCTGTCGTGACGGAGTACAGCGCGACAACCTTCGTTCCGCCAGGAGCGGAAGTTCGAGTCGATAAGTTTTTGAATCTCGTGATCCAAATTCCGCACTGAAAACTTGTATGAACGAACCGGACGCGATCGAGTTAGCAATATTCAAGAGTGCTTTCCATTCCATCGCCGAAGATATGGGCGGGGCACTGAGGCGAACGGCGTTTTCTCCCAATATCAAGGAGCGGCGCGACTATTCGAGTGCGGTATTTGACACCAACGGCGATGTGATCGCAATGGGTGACGACATGCCGGTGCATCTCGGCTCGATGCCGATGTCCGTTCGCGCCGCGCTCGACAAGCTTACCCTGGAGCCGGGCGACGTTGCCATCCTGAATGATCCATTTGCGGGCGGTACCCACCTGCCCGATATCACGCTGGTAACGCCGGTATTCGCCAATGGCAGCGAGCGCCCGGCGTTTTTTGTCGCGAATCGCGCTCACCATGCAGATGTTGGCGGGATGTATCCAGGTTCGATGGGCCCGTGCCGGGAGATCTGGCAAGAAGGCATCCGCATCCCGCCCGTGAAGTTGATGCGGAAAGGGACTCTCAACACCGATGTGCTCGACCTGATCCTGAATAATGTGCGAACCCGTCGCGAACGCGAAGGTGATCTGACGGCGCAGATCGGGGCTTGCCGCATCGGGATCGAACGCATCGGCGAAATGCTCGAGAAGTACAGTTTGGAACGCGTTCAGGGAGTCGTGAAGGCTTTGCTCGACTACTCGGAGCGCCTGATGACGACCGAATTGAGCCGGCTGCCTGAAGGCGAGTTTAAGGCCGAAGATTATCTGGATGATGATGGCGTCACCAGCCGCCCGATTCGCATCGCGGTCACTTTCAGAACAGTTCCCAAAGAGGCGCGAATTGAAATCGACTTTAGCAACTCCGATGCGCAAGTCGCAGGGAGCGTGAATGCAGTCTTCGCAATTACTTATTCGGCGACGTTCTATGTCCTGCGATGCCTTCTGCCGGACGAAGCTGCGCCGACCGCAGGACTGATGCGGCCGGTGCGGTTTGTGACGCCGCCCGGATTGGTGGTAACGGCCCAACCGCCTGCCGCCGTAGCCGGCGGAAACGTGGAGACCTCGCAACGAATTGTCGACACGTTATTGCGGGCGTTCGCGCAGATGCTTCCCGATCGCATTCCGGCTGCGAGCGCGGGCACAATGAGCAATCTCACTATCGGCGGCATCGATCCTCGTACGAACCAGCCGTTTACTTATTACGAGACGATTGCAGGTGGTTCTGGAGGGCGTCCTGTCGGAGATGGAATGTCAGGTGTCCACACGCACATGACGAATTCCCTGAACACGCCGGTTGAAGCACTCGAATACGCGTATCCGTTTCGGGTCAGACGGTACAGCTACCGGGAAAACTCGGGCGGCGTTGGACGTTTTCGCGGCGGCAACGGTTTAGTTCGGGAAATCGAACTCTTGACGGATGCACAGGTAACTCTACTTACCGACCGCCGCGTTCAGCCTCCCTACGGATTGCAAGGGGGGGGCCCGGGTGCGCTGGGTCGGAACGTCTTGAAGCAGGGCGAACACGAGCGCGAGCTGCCCGGGAAATGTAGCGTGAGCGCGGCCAGCGGCGATGTGCTCCGTATTGAAACTCCGGGAGGGGGCGGCTGGGGCAGATAGCGGAATCGTTGCTATACTTCGGCTACTTTCGGAGGACCATGACGGAACGGCAGAAAGGATATCTTCGGCAGGCGCTGGTGCTGGCCCAGGAAAATGTCAGGACCGGGAACGGAGGTCCTTTTGGCGCCCTCATCGTACAGGACGACAAAGTAATCGCGGCAGCAACGAACCGTGTCATCGTCGACAATGACCCAACGGCTCATGCAGAGATGGTGGCCATCCGGGAGGCCTGCAGGGTGCTCGGCCACTTTCAGATTGAAGGCTGCGATCTCTACTCGAGTTGCGAGCCTTGCCCCATGTGCCTGGGCGCTATCTACTGGGCAAGGCCGCGCAGTTATTACTTTGCATGTACTCGAGAGAGCGCAGCGAGTGCCGGATTTGATGACGCCTACATTTACGAGGAGCTGCATCTGAAACCGGAGGCGCGTAGGATCCCGGGACATTGCGTTTACATGGAAATGGCCAGCGCGCCCTTTGTCGAATGGGCGCAGAGCTTGCAGAAGATTCGCTATTAAGACGGCCTGAACGCGACGCGGCGCACGAGCTTCACTGCTTTGTGCTCGAGTATTTGTGAGACAACCGGGTCGGGCACCGGCTGATCCGTCTCGACGATTGAAATCGCCGTGAGCGGCGCGTCAGTTGTCGCCGGTCCATTGTCCTGACGGCCAAGTGCAAAATTCGCGATATTGATGCCGTTCCGCCCAAGCACGGTTCCGAGATAACCAATTACGCCGGGCACGTCGTCGTTCCGCGAATACATCAGGTTGCCTTCGAGAGTTGCTTCACAAGCAATTTCCTCAACCTGAAGTAAACGAGGTTTGCGCAGGACGATGGCGCCCATGGCCGAGAACTTTCCTGCTTCCGTTTCCAGTTCGATCCGAATGGAATCCATCTGCGACCGTCCGGGCTCGCGTTGTTCAACCACTCGAAACCCACGCGCACTGGCGAGTTGCATCGCATTAACGACATTCGCGCGGTACTCCACCGAGCGTCCCAGAATGCCGGCCAAACCCGCGTTGCGCAAAATTTCGGTGTCGCCGTCCGCGAGGCGCCCCTGGTAGACCAGGCGAATGGTGTGGGCATTTCCCTCAGAGATGTGGCTGAGGAAGAGCCCCAGGCGCTCCGAAAGATCCACGTACGGGCCCAAAGCGCGGTACTGTTCGGCTGTAAGCGCGGGCATATTCACCGCGTTCAATGCGACACCGTTCTTCAGGTATTCGATCAGCTGTTCCACGATCCGAATGCCGACAATTTCTTGCGCCTCTTCCGTAGATCCGGCAATGTGCGGAGTTGCAACCAGCGGCTCCAGGCTGAACAGCGGATCTTCGCCGGGAGGCTCTTTTTCGAAAACATCCAGCGCGGCGCCCGCTACTTGGCCGCTCTCCATCGCGTGCTTAAGGGCTTGGGCATCGATCAGTTCCCCGCGCGCGCAATTGACAATGCGAACGCCTCCCTTCATCTGCTCAAAGGCTTTGGCATCGAGCAGGCGCTCGGTTTCGGGCGTGAGGGAAAGATGAAGAGTGATGTAATCGCTGGCCGCATAGAGATCAGCAAGCGACATCAGCTCAATCCCTAAATCGCCAGCGCTTTGCGCGCTGATGTAAGGATCGTGGCCGGCGATCCGCATCTCGAAAGGTTTTGCGCGTTTCACAACTTCGCGGCCTATGCTGCCCAGGCCGATGACGCCGAGCGTCTTGCCGCGCAGTTCGTTTCCGAGGAACTTCTTCTTCTCCCACTTGCCGCTTTTGGTGGAAGCACTGGCTTGAGGCACGGAACGCGCCATCGATAGCATGAGAGCCAGCGTGTGTTCGGCTACTGAAACGGCGTTGCCGCCCGGCGTGTTCATGACCAGCACGCCGGCATCGGTTGCGGCGGACAAGTCGACATTGTCGACGCCCACGCCCGCACGGCCGATCACTTTCAGTTTCTGCGCCTGCGACAGTACATCTTTCGTAACTTTAACGGCGCTACGCACCAGCAACGCATCGCAATCCGCCAAGTGGCTCGAATAGGTTTTGGGATCGGCTTGGACGATGTCCCAGCCAGCCTGCGCACGAAGAAGTTCGAGAGCCGCCGGCGCCAGCGGTTCAGCAACGAGAATTTTCATCAGTGATTAAGAACGAGCTGCGCTATGCCAGGGCAGCTTCTTTGGACAGCGCGACTTCCGCGTAGACATTCTGAACCGCGGCTACTCCGCAACCGAATCTCACCGGAAGACCCTGCGCCGCGAGGATGATTTCGAGTTCGGCGATAACGGCGAACAAGTCATGAAAATCGAAATAGCCGAGGTGGGCAAGACGGAAGATCTGGCCCTTCATTGTGCCTTGGCCATTGGTGATGATGGCGTTGAAGCGCTGGCGGAATTCCTTGACGATTACACCGGAATCCACGCCGGCAGGCGCGCGAACGGCCGTGACAGACGAACCGGGCGCAGATGAGAACAGCTCGAGACCAAGCTCCCGGACGGCTTCGCGGGTCGCTTTCGCGAGTAGTTGCGCGTTTGCCACCAGCTTGTCCATGCCGAGCGTTTTGATGTACTTCAGGGCTTCCGCAAATGCCAGGAGCAACGACGTGTTCGGGGTCCAGCCGGATTCGCCGCTGGCCGCGTTTTTCTTTTCTTTCTTCAGATCGAAGTAGTAGCGCGGCTCTGAAGACGAGGATGCCAGCGACCAGGCTTTCTCGCTGATCGACAGGAAGGCCAGTCCGGGCGGGATCATAAACGATTTCTGCGATCCTCCAATCACGACGTCCAATCCCCATGCATCAATGTCGAGCGGCATGGTTCCGACACCGGTGATGGCGTCGACGACAAAAATCGCGTTTGTCTTTTTGACGGCGCGGCCCATGGCTTCCACATCGTGCTGCGAGCCTGTGGAAGTTTCGGAAGCCTGCACGAAAACGCCCTTGATATTTTTGATTTTTGCGAGCGCCTGTTCCACAGCTTCGGGCTGAACCGCTTCACCATAGGACGCGGAAAGAACAGTCGGTTTCAGCCCGTAGGCTTTGGTCAGTTCGACCCAACGCTCACCGAATTTTCCGGCCGAACAGACAAGCACCTCGTCGCCCGGAGAAAAGAAATTCTGAACCGATGCTTCGAGACCGCCTGTGCCTGAGGCAACCAGGACCAGAACGTCATTCGACGTGCCGAGGACTTCGCCCAGGTCCAGCAGAACCTGTTTGTAGAGCTTCCGGAAGTCTTCGGTCCGGTGATGAATATCGGACCCCATCATCGCGTGCAGAGCGGCCGGCAGCAGCGGGGTCGGGCCGGGTGTCAGAAGTCGTTGTTTCTTGATATACATGTATCTCTGGCATTCAGAAACGACAGGGTTTCTGCGAGGGAATCGACTTGAAATGTGCGAGAACCCTCAGAATACCAGAGCTAACGGTCACTTACTGAGTTACCGGAATCAACTGCCACTGCTGGTTGGCTCCGCCGACGAAATCAAATTGCTGAATCTGAGTTCCGTCAGCCGTTGACGCCTGGATTACGTCCAGAACGCGACCACTTTGCCGGCCGAGGATGGTGTAGCTTCCACTCGAAGTCGGTGTGAAGGTCCAAAGCTGGTTGCCGTAGCCCAGGTACGTGTACTCCTGAATCAGCGTGCCGTTTGCGTTCGAAGCGCCCGTCACATCGAGCACCAGTCCGGTGAAGTTGTTGACGATGCGGTAATACGTATTGTCGACCGGGATGAGCAGCCATTGCTGGTTCGCGCTGCCCGTGTCGTCCCATTGCTGGATGGCCGTTCCGGGGTTCGGAGAATAGAGCGGCGCGTCCAAAACTTTACCTGTCCCAAGGTTGCGAATTTTGAAGAGTTGAACCGTCTGGAACTGCCATTTCTGGTTGTCGGCGCCAAGATAATCCCATTGCTGGATCAAAGCGCCGTCAGAGGAGGAGTGCCCCGTGACATCCAGGACCTTTCCGCTCGCCACGTTCACGATTTGGTTGTAGCCGTCGGGCGTCGCGACAACCGTCCACTGCTGGTTCGGGAATCCGAGGTAATCGTATTCCTGAATGTTGGCGCCATTTGCGTTCGACGCCATGACTACGTCGAGGGCTCTTCCGCTCAGCACGTTCATGATCGCGTACGTTCCACTACCGGTGGGCACAAGAGTCCAGCGCTGATTTTCGCTGCCGAGCACATCGTTCTGTTGAATGAGGGTGCCCGCGTTTGTGCCGTTGCCCACAAGGTCCAGAGCCTTGCCGCTGCCCTTGTTCACAATCACGAAGGACGAGACGACTGTACCGGTGAGAGAAACGGTCTGCGGCGAGCCACCCGCGCTGTCGTTGACGCTCAGGGTTGCCGTCCGGACGCCGCTGCCTCCAGGCGTGTACGTAACCGTAATCGTGCAGCTCTGACCGCCAGCGAGTGTACCGGGACAGTTCCAGGATCCGGCAAAGTTGGTTGCATTCGGACCCGTGATGGTGAAGTTGTTCAGGGTCAGCGATGAAGAGCTGGGGTTCTGGATGGTGATCGTCTGTGTTTTGTTGAGACTCGCCCCAATATTCTGCGTTGCAAAGAGCAGTCCCGCGGGATTCACCAGAATTTGAGTATTGGAGAGGCCGGCACCAGGCGTAACCGGCGGAGGCGGTGTGGGAGGAGTCGGCAGAATCGTTGCGGGTCCTACCGGCAAGGTCACGATATTGCTGATAAATGCGTTCTGGGCTATGTATAGCTGGCTGGTTGCGCTCGTTGACGCGTTCGAGGGAATGATGATCTGGACAGAATAGTGACCTACGGAGCCGGTCTCGAACCCGGCGCCTATTACCTGGGCCGTTGAGCCGTTGAGCGTCGCGCTCACCGAGTTGTCTACGCTCGCAGATAGGCCTTGGAATGGAGTCGGACCACTATATGGCTGGCCGGTTTGCAATGCGGTCTGCGTTGCCGGATCATCGAACAGGCCAAGACCGGCGGCATCCACAGTGATCAATTCTCCAGGCGCGGCCGGGTTATCCGACGTAATGGGCGAATTCGGGGTGACAGCACAGCAGGTCGCGCTTGTATAGGCCGTAACTGTGACCTGGGCATTGGCGCTGGTCGAGCCTGCGACGGAGATACCGTTGCCGCCGCTCAAGCCGTCCAGCTTTGCCGTGAGAACAACGCGCGTAAACGCGGAACCGGCGGAAGCCGTAACATTCGGATCGGAGGCGTTGATCAGATTCACCAGACCCGTAACGATGGAGGCAAGAGTATCACTGCTTTGAACGGTGTAGGTGTAGTTGGTTCCGGCAATTGTGATTGTGGCCGTATCTTTTGCGTT
>JAFAUR010000085.1 GCA_019243205.1 Acidobacteriaceae bacterium
ACGGTTGTGGATGGGTAGGAAAGAGAAGCAGCCGTCATCCCCGGTGTTTCGAGCAACGGCATGAACGGAAGGAAGCGTGAGGGAACGGTCGAGATCCTACGTAGTCGGCGGGCACTCCGCCGCCGTAAGCCGGACTATAAGACGCAATTCGAAGTGCCAGGCGATGCTGGGTAGGAAGTCGGAGGAGGCTATATCGAGCGGCCAAGGCTCAGCCGCAACGAACGTTCGGAGTCTTATTCGACAAGGTTTGCAGTCTGGATGTGTTGTGGACTGCATGGGAGCAAGTTCGACGAAACCGCGGAGCCGCGGGCGTCGATGGCGAAACGATCGAAACCATCGAGGCAAGGGGAGCGCTGGAGTTTTTTATGGAACTACAGAAGGGGTACAGCAACGATACCGGCCCAACCGGTGCGCCGTGTATTCATTCCCAAACCCGATGGGCGGCAAAGGCCGCTGGGTATACCCGGAGTGAAGGATCGAGTCGCACAAGCGGCGGTGAAGATTGTGATCGAACCGTTGTTTGAAGCCAGTTTCCGTCCCGGATCGTATGGATTCCGGCCCAAACGGAGTGCGAAGCAGGCGATTTACGATATTCTCAAATGGGTTACCTACGGCTATGACCAAGTTATTGACTTGGACCTCAAGAGCTACTTCGACACCATTGACCATGAGCTACTGATAAAGCTGGTGCGACGGCGGGTCCGTGATCCGCGCGTGCTGCGGCTGATTCGGCAGTGGTTGAAAGCCGGAGTATTGCACGAAGGGGTTCTGGAAGAGACCGTGGTCGGCTCTCCGCAAGGGGCAGTGATTTCGCCGCTGTTATCTAACATCTATCTGCATCCGCTCGATTTGTTTTGGGAGCAGAAGGTGAAGGCAACCAAGATGGTGCGCTATGCCGACGATCTCGTGGTGTTGTGCCGATGGAAGCCTCCGGAGACATATATGCCGAAGCTGAGGCAGTTCCTGTCGCGGCTACGGGTGACTGTCAACGATGACAAGACTCGTATTGTCCGTGCGCAGGATGGCTTCGACTTTCTGGGGGTGCATTTCGGAAACAACCTTCGCGGCGTGATGCCAGCAAGTCGTTCTGTTATTGTTGGCCATCGCGGCGTTCGATGCAGCGGATTCGGGATAAGGTGAAGACGGCCATTGGCCGGGATAATCTCCCATCGTTGCAAGAGAAGTTAGACCGGCTGAACCTTCGGCTGGCTCAACTCAGCGCGGCATTTTCGGAAAGTAGATCAGTTTGTGGGATGGACTCTGCGACATTGGTTGCGTGCCAAACATCAGCGCAGACGGCGAGCGTTCTGGGAAACGCCGCTGGCCTACTGGAGAAAGGCCGGCCTGTACTCAACTCAGGGTCGGATTGCGCATACGAGCTGAATGCCGCCGAGGGAAGGCTCCCGGAGAGCCGTATGAGGGAAAACTTCACGTACGGTTCGATGAGGGGGTGCTGGAGACGGAGCTATGGAACGCACTGAGACACCGGCGTTGTGGCGAAAGCCGCCGGCAAACCGCTATCCCCGTTCCTGTGGATACCGCGCCAGCGCCCTACTCTGCAGATGCGAAACGTCATCGACGAGCTCCCAAAAAACAGCGTCCGCAAGCTATGAACTTGATGCGAGCCGCTTGGCGCGTTCATGACGTTGAAGAAGGGGTAAAGCGCTGGAGCGACTGGCGCGTTTTCTCGAGCACGAACATGAGTCGGCGGCCAGAAGCTTACGCGAAGGCATGGTAAAGATGTTCACCGTTCAACGGCTGCAGCTTCCACCCTCGCTGTACAAATGCCTCGGCACCACGAACGTGATCGAAAGTCCGCAAGGCGGCGTGCAAAAGAGAACTCATAACGTCACACGCTGGCGCGATGCCGACATGGTCGAACGCTGGGCCGCATCGGCTTGGCTACTCACTGAAAAACACTTCCGAAAGGTGGTCGGCCATCGAGACCTCTGGGCTCTTGCCATCGCCCTCGGAAGAGAACACCAACCCAACGCCTCCTCCTCTGAGAAGGTCGCGTAACATGAAACTCAGCCGCCCTGACCTTCAACTAAGTTCGGGACACCCTCTGGATCAAGTCGTGTTTGGGCGCTCTCGGCTACTAGTATCCTTGAGCTTTTGTAGACCAATCGGCTCGTTGTTCCAGATTGCGCTTGGATTACGCGCAACCCGGAAATTGAGGTTTTGGGGGAGGTTATCTTTGGCGATGAGGCACAGACAACACGCACTTCCTCCGCACTCTGTTTGAAATCGCCCATTAATCGGTAGCTTGAGAGTTGTGCTACAACTCTCAGTTGGATGCACGCTATTTCGCCGCGTAATCGTTCCGCAGCATCCTCCGCGGTACGAGAATGTAGCATAGGCGGTCAATATCTCGCGGCGTTCCTGTTGTATTTCGCATTTCAAACAACCGATTGCGCGTCGGCAATACCCGTCAAGAAAATCGCCTGAAGCTCCTTCTCGAAATGACTCGGCCTAAACACACTGCTGCTCGCGAGATTATCGCGGAGCATCATGTCCGAGCGAGGGAGCGACCAACAAGACACAAATCAGTAGATGCCGGCCGCTTGCGACTATCGACACTCGAAGGCGATTGTCACGTGTGCATAGGTCGCCACAAAACGTTAAAACATCAACTTCAACGAGAATTGAATCTGTCTCGATGTGCCCGCAGTTCGACTGATCACGCCAAAACCCGAACCGGTGAGTACGTTTAACGGCAACCCGAAATTTACGACGTTGAACAAATTGAAGAACTCGGCCCGGAACTGGACGTTCGCTGACTTGTGAACACGTGCCAGCTCAAACGGAGTGTCTTTTATGATCGCGAAATCGAAGTTGTACAGGGCAGGTCCGCGGAACGTATCACGGCCTAATGTTCCGAGTCTGCCGTGGTTCGGCCCTGTCCCACCGGGCACATTGATGGGCACGGTGAAATAGGAAGCGTTCGCCGCGCCCAAGCCAAGGTAATCCTCGCGCACGGCGCGGTTCACCGACAGCTCCGGAGTGCGAATTTGATCGGGACGATCAGCGCCGATGGAACCGAGGCCCGTCTGCTGTACACCTGAGTAGACGGTAAATGGTAATCCGCTCGTAAGGCTTGAGATGTTCAGCAACTGCCAGCCGCGCGTGAGGGGACCTGGCAGGAAATGAATCAGCGGCGCGCGGTCTGCGTGCAGGTCCTGCACGATGGTGAACGTCAAAACTCGCTCCACGTCAAACGTTGACGGACCTTTGTCCAAACGCGTGTCAAACGGGTTCTGAGGCCACGCCAGTGCGGCCGCTCCTGACGTACTGCCGATGCCGGGCCCGATTACACTGCTGGTGTCATCGAGCGATTTGGACCAAGTAAAACTAGCTTGCAGCTGCGGCCCTCGTGAGCCGATCGCACCGGTAAACGACGTCTGCAGTGAGTGAAAACTCGAATGCGAGCGATTCGTAACCAGCATGTCGGTTCCAAAGCCACCCGTGATCTGGCCGGCGGAATTGAACTGTGTGTAGGGCGCAAATTGAGGCGTAGCGCCCGGATAGGCGTTCGGATAATCAATCGCAGGCAGATCGATGCCGGCAGTGCCGATGTAAGCCGCACTGGCCGTGAGCCCATGAATCGATCGCTCCAAGGTGAAGGACCAGGTCGCGAGATAGGCATTGCGAAAATTCTGCAAAATCGCATTCGCGTTCAGAGGACTGATGCTGGCCGTACCGGTGGCCGCAGCCAGCTCTCGCTCGAAGCGATTCACGTCCCAAACAGTGTTCGGTGGCACGGCCTTTGAATCACCTGAAGCGAGCACGTTGACTCCGGCGAGATTGTAAACGGGAGGCAACTGCTCAGGAGTGATTTGGGTTCCGACGAGTACCGGAGAACCCGGCGCGGCTGTCAATCGCGGGTAGTCTACGTATGGCGCCGCACCGGTCAGCATGTTGTCTTGCCAGATATTCGGCGGGATGGTGGTGATGCCACCACTCGCTCGCAACCAAAGGTCACGTGCTGGCTGCCAGCTGATGCGAGCGCGGGGTGCCCAATTGTTCCCGCGCCAGCGATAGCGCGGTTCGGGATTGATCAAATACAGTTGTTGCGGGCCGGATGTACCGTCCAGAAATCTGAGCGCTACGGATCGACGAGCACGCTCGCTCAGAGGCGAGTAGATTTCATAGCGCAGCCCATAATCGAGGACGATATTAGAACGGACCTTCCAAGTGTCTTCCCAATAGACGTTCACGCCGTAGCGCGAGATCGCTGCTACTCCAATTTGATCGCCTTGCGGGAATTGAGGCGGCGCAACGGCCACGTTATAGGAGAACGCGCTGCCGAGCAGAAGAGCTGTGAGGCTATCGGGAAGCGGCTGGCCTAGGCTGATGTTATGGGCGCCGCTTGCTGATCGGATAGCAGCGGTAGCGTATGAGGGTCCACCGCCAAAGGTGTATTGCCCATCGGGCGCTGTGCCGAAGTACGTGGTATCGCGGTTCGCGGTAAACAGTCCGCCGGCCTTAATGGTGTGATTGCCTCGTACCCACGTGAAGTCCTGACGTCCCTCGAAGAGATTGCCGTAGGATGCGGTTACGGATCCGGCTGCGGCATTGAAGGCTTCGTAGAGTCCATCAGCCAGGATGAGGGATGGATCCGTATGATCTGTGGTCGGAAAGTTTGGGGTGGTACGCGTGAAGCTCAACTGTGACTGCGAGGTGAAATTCGGCGACGATACATGGGACCATCGCAAAGCCGCATTGCGTTGATGGTCGATGTACGTGATTCCCCAACTTGGATTGATGGCTGTCTGGTCGGGATTTGTTGTCGGCCCCTTCAGGTTGTCCCAAGAAAAGCGGGCGAAGAGACGATCATGACTGGTAACGTCATGATCAAGTCGCGCGGACCACTGATCAGCATCCGTAACCACTTTCGAAGAGGTTGCAAACGTGCGCGCACCAAAAGCTCCGGAGGGGTCGTTAGGAAGCGGGTAACGCCGCACCAGAGGTGCAACTGTTGGGCTGACCGGCACGTAAAGTGTATCCCCCGGATAAGCCGTCGTATCGATACCGGCGCGCTCCGCAGCTGTGGGCACGGCCAGCACCTGCGTCGTCCCCAGCACTTGACGAAATCCCTGGTATTGGACAAAAAAGGCCGTGCGGTTCGAAGTCAGTGGCAATCGGGGCAACATGCCCCCGAGCGTAAAACCGAATTCATTTCGGCGGAAAGGCGGAATGCGTCCGGGATTTTCGGGCGTCTGGCGGTCGAAGAAGTTGCGCGCATCTAATGCGGAGTTGCGGAGAAACTCGAATAGTGATCCGTGCCATGCATTCGTGCCGGACCGCGTGATGATGTTTGTGAAGCCCGCGGAGCCGAAGCCAATGTCCGCAGGCATCCAACCCGATTGCGACTGGATTTCTTCGACGGCATCGACATTGAAATTGGACATGGTTGCACCGCCCATCTCCGGGTCGCTGGTGATGGCTCCATCCATCGCAAAGACGGCCTCCACTCCACGCTGACCATTGATGGCAAACTGCTGGGTAAAGTTTGTCGTGCCGTTTGTGTCCGTCATGGTACCCGCTGCAAGCAAGAGCAACTGACTGAAATCGCGCTTGTTCAGGGGAATAGAAGTTACCGCATTACTTGACAGTGCCTCACCTGTTGTCTGCGCGCGTTCGTTCGATTGCATCAGAACAGTTCCTTCCGCCCTGAGCGCAAGCTGAGAAATGCCTGCGATCGGCACTGAGACAGTCTGCCCGAAATGGAACATGCGGCCTTTATACGAAATTGTGAGCTGATATTTGCCCGGCGAAAGGTGTGCGAAATGGAAACCGCCATCATCTCCAGTGGCTTGCGACAATTGAGCAACCGACCCGCTCAACTGAACGACAGCATGCGATGCAGGGTGACTGGCCTCGTCACGAACGAAGCCCGTCCACTCGAATTCGCCGGACCGTTGTGCATCCAAACGCAATGGAGATACCAGCCAGAAGGCAATGACGACAACAACTCCCGCCACTGAGCGGATACACGGCATGCATTCAGCATAGGGGTGCCGCGTCCGGGACATACCGCAGTGCTATTGCCCTGGGCACAAACCAGATCAACAATTTATCCCGGGCGCAGTGATTTTGATTCGTGCACCAAGTCGCGCCGTTTACGAAGCCGGCTTGCTAGATCTCGCGCAAACTGGGACTTCACGACTCGGCAGACATCATTTGGGCGACGGGGCACAGACACTACGCACTTCCTCCGCACTCTTTCCAAATTTCGCCCCATAAATCGCTAACTCGAGAGTTGTGTAACAACTCTCAGTCGCTAATGAAATTTCCGGCAATTGCGGCGGAGTTTCGACGCTGGTGCATAAAACTCTGCGAGGCCCGCAACGATCTCGCCGCTTTTGCAAAGCCAGAGCGAATGGCACCGCATGTGCCCAGAGTGCTACAAGCAGATCGCACATCGCTTAGGCGATCGGTAATCAAGCTGCTGCTTTCCGGAGAATCGAAAGGCTCAGATGGTTGAGGCTATCGAGAGCGCACTGGATAATAAGCAGCTACACGCGCTTGAGCCTGGCGCGATCTATCTTGCTGAATCGGTGGCACACGCGTGCTACTAGTATGTTTGGAGGGTTATCGGAAGTATAATCAGGTTTGTTCAGGAATCACTTATTCAGAGCGCTTCTCGCTCGATCGATTGCTTATGGTTGAAGACGTTCAGCGGATCCCACTCTGACTTGACTCGCTGTAAGCGCCGATAATTGTCCTTGTAGTAGAGATACTGCCATTGTGCAAGGTCAGTATCCGGGTAATTCACGTAGCAGCCATCCATTGTGCCGTCGGGAAGCGGGCCTGACGGGCCGTACATGTCGAGATAGAAGGACGTGATCCAGTCCAGATTGGATTGTGTATCTGTGGCATCGGTCCAATAGATCTGGTATTGCAACTTCATGCAGGAGGATCGCTGGGGAATTGCTGTTGCATCCGAGGCAATCGCATTGATCGCGACGCCGTAGGAGTCCACCTGAAGTAGCGCCGTCGGATTGCCGTTGGCCTTTTCGGTCAAATAGTGCGTTGACGGAACTTTTATTCCTTCGGCGTGAACCCGAATACGCCTCCTGGAGGCGCTTATTATGTGAGCTCCCCTGAGCAGGATGGCACAAGTCCTAACGACAACCTCTCCTGCGCCAGCACGGGAATCGGCGACCATGTCATTTGTGCCGGCCGAAGCGCCCAAAACCAACTGGCTGCGCCGGTCTTTCCGTCCTTTGTCCCGCAGCCCACCTTGGCCTCGCCGGTCAGGAACGTACCCATTACCAGCACCACCAACCTTTACAGCGAAGGGCCTTCCGCCTTTGCGGAAATGATTAGCGGATCCCCGGTGACACGCATCTGGTCGTGCGCGGGAGAATTTTACGGCGACCGTCCCCCGCCCAATAACGTCGGCGAAAGCGTCTACTACTCCCAGCAGGTCGGAACCAATGTGCCGTATCAGGCGTATTCACGCAAGAACAAACTGTACTTTGTTACACGGCTGAAGAATATGCGGCTACTCTGCGCAACATCGCGGATGGAAGAATCGCCGTAGATCCTCGAATCACCGGCAGAATCCCTCCCGATGGTCTCTCCGAGGCATTCAGCGCTCTGGCATCTCCCGAGATGCACGCGAAGATTGTGGTTGAATTCGGTCGGTAAATACGCGCGAAAGCAAGGCGAAGAAAGGTTGGCGATCCGTTTCGCCTGGCCGGAAAGGTTTCTTGTTTACGACTACCGTCAATGAGAGTGTGCCCAACTTTGTCTCATTCATTCAGGTCGATAGCGCTTTGCTGTCTCAGGACGACGCTGTAGTAGGACCGTGCTGGATTGATCTCGCTGCAGCGCTAGTGAGCGCTGTCGGTCATTGTCGCGAAATATAGATCCATGAAAATGTCGGGCTAAGCCCGTCAGTACCGGAAGTACTAAATGACTACTAGTGTTTCGCCCTGCTCGCCTTTATCCTGTACCCGTCCGCCACCGAGCTGTTTCAGAAATCAATACCAAGTAACTCGGTGTTATTCGGCAGAACGGAAGGGAAAAATGAACCGGAAAAAGAGCTTCTCGGTTTGGTATCTAGCGATTGTTTTCGGGTTAGCAGTGCCTACGAACGCCCAAACCACTATTCAGGATTCCCATGTGGTGGCCGACAACACTCCTCGCTTCATCTCAAGCGCGAAGGATTTAGGTCGAGCCGACGCCACCCAAACCATCGAGGTGACGGTCTGGTTGAAGCCTCGCCACCGTGCCGAGCTCGACTCCTTGGCGGAGGAGCTCTATGATCCGTCGTCCTCGAGATATCACGCTTGGCTCAAGCCCGCCGACATCGTCTCGCGGTTCGCTCCAAAAGCGGAAGAAGTGGCCGTGATCGGGAAATTCTTGTCGGCGCACAATCTGCCGGTAGTCTCTATCGGGCCTGCCAACTTTTCCGTTCGCGCGCGAGGGACACTTGGTGACGTGGAAAAGGCATTTCATGTCGAAGTTCACAACTTTGAGTTGAATGGCGAAACGTACCGATCCAATACCAGTGACCCGTCAATCGAGGGTGCCGCTGCGGCGCTGGTGGCCTCGATCTCCGGCCTCGACAACTTACAGTACAAACATCCTGTGGCAACGGTCAGCGGTGCTCTGAACCAACAATCTTCGGACGGCTATCAACATGCCGCCGCGGCCGACCCCGGAGCTCCTTTCTTCACCACAAATTGCTTCACCGGCCCAGCCACGAAAACGTTTGCCGGAACCGATACCTACGGACTTTCTGCCACCGCCACTTACACGGGCAATACCTACAACGGAACTCACAATTCGGCGGGTTGCGGCTACACGCCACCGGAAATTTGGACCGCTTACAATTTGAGCGGTCTATACAAAGAAGGATTCGATGGGACCGGGCAAACGATCGTCATCATCGATTGGTGCGGTTCGCCGACGATTCAAGACGACGCCAATACGTTCTCCGCCACCTTCGGCCTTCCTCCGCTGACCTCATCGAATTTCCATATCTACTACTCATCTGTCGTTCCGACGTGCGGCGCCCCGAGTCCCGAAATCAACCTGGACGTGGAGTGGGCTCATGCCATTGCACCGGGCGCGAACATCGCGCTGGTAGTTCCACCTTCCGCAAGCTTCATGGATGTGGACGACGCCCAGCTGTATGCAATCGCAAACGGCTTGGGAAATGTGATTTCAGGCAGCTACGGGAGCAGAGAGCGCAATACCCCGATTGCCGTGCTAAACGAGGAAAATCTTCTCAATCAACTCGCAGCGGTGCTGGGTATATCCGCGAATTTCTCTAGCGGCGACTCCGGCGATTTCACCGCCGACAACCCGGCCAGCAACCCGCCTACTGTCAACGCGCCCGCCGATTCTCCGTATGCAACGGCGGTGGGCGGCGTCACTTTGGCCCTGAATCCCGACAACACGATTGCGTGGCAGACAGGTTGGGGAAACAACGAAAATTTTTTGGTGAATCCCAACTTGATTTACAATCCTCCAACTGGATTCTTCCGCTTTGGTTCCGGAGGAGGACCTAGCGCGTTTTACGCAAAGCCATCGTTCCAAAATGCACTCCCAGGCACGCGGCGACTTCTTCCCGATATCGCCTGGTTGGCAGACCCGTACACCGGAGGCGTAATCGCCATTACGGAACCCTTTGTCTATCCCACCGAGTGGGAAGCTGTCGGGGGAACAAGCCTGGCGGCTCCCATGTTTTCGGCCCTTTGGGCAATCGCGAATCAGGAAGCTGGTGTGCCGCTCGGACAGGCCGCGAGATATCTCTATTCCATGCCTGGTGGAACCATCACAGATGTGCTGCCTGTCGGCTCACCGACAAACGTCACCGGCTCAGTGACGGACACGTTCTTCGGTACCCGGGTTTTCAGTGCCGCTTTCTTGGCCGCGCCTTTGGAAGGTACAACCACCTATTACAGCGCCGTTTGGGACTACCCGCTTTACCAGAACACTACTTATCTGCTCACTTTCGGTACCGACACGGGTCTCCAAACTGCCCCCGGTTGGGATAATGTGACAGGCTTGGGTACGCCAAATGGGCAGGCCTTTGCCGATTACTTTAACCCGGCGCGCACTGCCGGCGTTTGGGGTAACGGGCAAAGCATAGGTACGCCGAATGGGCAAGCCTCTGCCGACTACACCAAATCGGCGCAGAAATAATCGAAAGCCGAACCCGCAGCAGGATCGGGCGCCTACGGCTGTAGGTGTGGGCCGGGCGGCGGCTGAGCAAGCTGTTTCGGAAACCATTGGAAGCGGGGCGAAACGCTATCAAACCCAACCGCCCATCCTGGCCCAGCCCCAACCTCCGGTTGCTCGCTGGACCACCGCGATCCTGATTTTTGCCATTGCAGGTACCCCGCTAGCCATCTTGCCTGCGCGGTTTGAGATGTATGACACCACTCCTAAGCTTGCGGTAGCGTATCTGAGCTCCGCTCTTCTGCTATGGTTTCCAGGCCGGTGGTGGTGTGGCGTCGCGAGATTGCACCGAAGTCGATATGGCTACGCCTTTTACGCGCTGCTGATTCTGGGCATTGCTTCGCTTGCGATCTCCGCCGCAACCTCTTCCGACGCCTCGCTTTCGTTCGCTGGAACCGTCTGGCGGCGCTTGGGCGCGGGCAGTCAAGTGATCGTCTTTTTCATCGCCGGCGTCATCGCTGCCCATGTATTTTTGCATCGCCAGGCGGCCAAGACGCTGATGCTAGGAATGGAAGCCGCTGCCGGTATCGCCAGTTTCTACGCAATCCTGCAATACTCCAGACTTGACCCTCTGATTCCACGCAGCTTCTATACATTCGGCTCGTCAGCCGCGGTGCGCCCACCCGCCACACTGACTCAGGCAACATACTTTGCAACCTTCCTGCTTCCCGCTATTTTGATCGCCGCCGGTTTCCGCTTGAGCGAGACACGTCCACTGTGGAAACGGATCCATGAACTGATCCTGCTCGTCTCGCTCGCTGCCCTCTTCCTTTCCGGTACGCGTTCAGCGCTGCTCGGTTTGGGAATTGGGTGCTGCGCTCTGGCCTACTTTGAGAGAGGCCGCCTGCGGAACCGCGGAGTTTTGCTGCGAGCCGGTTATGCCTTCCTCGCCTGCGCGGTCGCGGCCACCTTTTTCTTACTCACGCCCGCAGCCAGGCCCACGCGTGCCCGTATAGCACAGTGGACAGCCGATCGCACGGGAGGTCCGCGGCTTCTGGTTTGGCGCGACTCACTTCCGCTGATCTGGCACCATGCGGTCGTGGGCCTTGGCCCCGAATTGTTCGAAGCCGAGTTTCGAAAAACACAGTCGTTGGAACTCGCCCGCGCGTTTCCCGATACCTACCACGAATCGCCGCACAACTTCTTTCTCGAAGCCGCAACCGCCCAAGGCATCATAGGGCTTTCCTTCTGGGTCTTTCTATTGGGACTGGCAGGTATCTGCGGTCTCCGCGCCTACCGTGCAAAGGATTCCATCGCCGGAATCTTGCTGGCTGCTCTGATTGCCATGCTCGTGTCCTTGCAGTTCTGTCCGCTCACTATCACGAACGAACTCTATCTCCTGGCACTCGCTGCGACCTTGATCGGACTACTCCCGAACCCCGACCCTCCAGGCGCAGTATCGACCCCCGTTGTTGCACGATACGCGAAGGGTTTTAGCGTGGCTCTGTTCTTTGCGGCAGGCGCTTACGTTGCACAAGCGAGCATGTGGACAATCGTAGAAAGGCAGGCAGCACGCGGCGACTTTGTCGCTGCCGGACGCTGGTATGGCCTTGCGCGCGAACT
>JAFAUR010001019.1 GCA_019243205.1 Acidobacteriaceae bacterium
CGCTCAAGAAGCTTGCTGGTCACGAGAGTTTGACAACCACTATGAGATACATTCACCTCAACGAGTTGGAGTCAGAAAGCAAGCTCGTTGAGGCGCGGCGGAAACATCATGAGCAGTTGTCCACCCCACCCATTGAGCAAGCCAGTCATACTTCTGGGCATACCTGTCCTGATGCGAAAGTAGACAACCCGCCAGATCTGGTTTTAAACCCTTCTAAAGATGATGCTTTCTGGCGCGCCCGGAGAGGCTCGAACTCCCGACCTATTGATTCGAAGTCAATCGCTCTATCCAACTGAGCTACGGGCGCGCAGCAATCACTGACTTAGCCATTATAGTGAGGCTTCCCGGCCGGATGCCACAATCAATACAGGCCTGCTCCATGACCAGCCCGACAGAGACTGAAGTCAAAATCCCGCTCACTGCCTCGCCTGATGAGTTCAGCAAGCGACTGGAGAAGGCGGGATACGCGATTTCGGCGCCGCGTGTTTTCGAATCGAATACGCTCTACGATTCGAGCGATGGCTCCCTGCGAACGCGCGGGGTCCTGATGCGGCTGCGCGAAGTGGGCGAAAAGGGCGTGATCACCTGGAAGGGCGTGGCAGTTCCAGGGCCGTATAAGGTCAGGCCTGAAATTGAGACGTCTGTCGGTTCCACAGAGAAGCTGGCGCAGATTCTTCATGAACTCGGTCTCGATCCGCAGTTTCGGTATGAGAAGTTTCGGACAGAGTTCAGAAAACCTGGTGGTGCCGGAGTGGTTACAGTTGACGAAACACCGATCGGAAACTTTCTCGAGCTCGAAGGGCCCGGTGATTGGATCGATGAAGCGGCGGCAGAACTCGGTTTCGCGGTATCGGACTATGTGCTCGAAAGCTACGGCCGGCTCTATCAGCAGTATTGCGAGCGGCGCGGCATTGAACCCACGCACATGGTCTTCGCTTGTGCGGAGCCGTAGAACCGCGTCCTCTAGAATGATGTAAACATGGCGGAAACACTCACTGCCGACTCGGCGAACATCGATCGTGCATTAGCTGACCTCAGCCGCGTGCGCGACCAGATCGCCAGAGTCATTGTGGGTCAGACGGACGTTATTGAAGGCGTCCTGATCTGCCTGATCGCCGGCGGCCACGTTTTGCTGGAAGGCGTTCCTGGCCTTGGCAAGACAACACTCTTACGGACGCTTTCCCGCGTGCTGGATTTGCGTTACTCGCGTATTCAGTTCACACCAGACCTGATGCCCGGCGACATCGTCGGAAGCATGGTGATGGAGGACGATCACGGTCACAAGATGCTGCGTTTCCAGCCGGGACCGATCTTTGCGAATCTTGTGCTCGCGGACGAGATCAACCGTGCCACTCCCAAAACGCAATCGGCCCTGCTCGAAGCCATGCAGGAGCGAACGGTTACGAGCGGAACCTCGACCTACGCGCTTGACCCCCCATTCCTTGTGATGGCGACCCAGAATCCGATCGAAATGGAGGGCACGTATCCTCTTCCAGAAGCTCAGTTGGACCGGTTCCTGATGAAGATACTGGTTAATTATCCATCGCGTGCCGACCTCAACCGGATCGTCGATTTCACTACCAAAAGGGACGATGTGCATCTGGAGCAGATTCTTGACCGTGGCGCGATCGGCAGGCTGAAAGCCGTAACCAGGCATGTCATCGTTGCGCCACACGTTCAGGAACACGCTATCGATCTCGTGATGGCCACGCAGGCGGGAACGCTGGGCGCTCCGCCTATTACGAACCGTTATGTCCGCTACGGTAGCTCACCCCGGGGCGCGCAGGCACTGATCGAATGCGGTCGTGTGCTCGCTATGATGCGTGGCCGCCTTCATTTGAGCCTCGAAGACGTTGCCGCGGTCGCGCCTGCGGTGCTGCGACATCGCATCATCCTGAACTTCGACGCGCACGCAGACGGCGAAAATACGGAAACGGTACTCGACAAAATTTTCGAGTCGGTTCGCGCGCGATCCTAAGAGGAGGGGCTTGCCCCGCGGGAAAAGATGTCCGAGCCGCTAGTAGACCGTCACTTACTCGAAAAACTCGAACGCCTGACCCTGCACTGGCAGAAGTCGTTCGCAGGCCTGGTGGGCGGCCATAATATGTCACGTTTCGCCGGTCCGGGGCAGGAGTTCCTGGACCATCGCAGCTTCCACCAGGGCGACGATCTTCGCGCGGTCAACTGGCGGGCTTACATGCGTTTTGAGAAGCTCTTTCTCAAAATGTTTCAGATCGAGCCGCGGGTGCCGGTGCGCATGCTGCTTGACGTCAGCGCGTCCATGACTGCCGGGGCAGCGAAGGATGAACCGACGAAGTTCGACTATGCTCGCCGTCTCGCCGCGGCACTCGTCTACATTGGCCTGGTGCGCCTGGACAGCATCGTAATTCAGCCGTTTTCGGCCAAGCTGCTGGATCCGCTTCTGGCAAGTGGCGGGCGTCATCGTTTCCAACCGGCGGAGAACTACCTTCGTACCCTGAAGGCAGGCGGCCGCACAGATTATTTTGAAGCGGCCCGTATGTATCTGACGAGCTACCCGCAACGGGGGCTGACGGTCATCATTTCCGATTTCCTGGACGATGCAGACTGCTTTCATCCGTTGCAATACATGGCCGATTTCGGACATGAGTTACTGCTGATCCACGTATGGGGCAGCGAAGACCGGATTCCTTCAGAAGACGGAGAGTTGATGCTGGTCGATGCCGAATCGGGAGCCGAAGTGCGCATGGCGGTGGACGAGGCGGCGCGTGAGGCCTACACGGCTGCATTTGATAACCACGCAGCAGAATTGAGGAAGTTGGCTCTTCGGAACGGCGGACGCTACGCGGGTTTACCCGCCAGCATGTCGATCGAGGAGGCGCTCTTCGGTCCTCTCGCGATCATCGAGAAAACCGCCTGAGCCATGTTCTTCCTGAATCTCAATCTGATCGAGTTCCTTGGGCTGCTGGGAGGCTTGGGCGGCATTATTACCGCTCTGTATCTCCTGGACCGTGGAAAACGCCGTAAGGTTGTTTCGACTCTGCGCTTCTGGACGGCCGGATTTACTCCGACCGAACAGCGGAGCCGGAAAAGAATGCGCGAGCCGTGGTCCCTGATTCTACAGCTTGTGAGCCTGATCCTGTTGTTGCTCGCCGTCGCACAACTGGAGTGGGGAACGCGCCCGCACAGAGGACGGGACCACGTTGTTTTGCTCGATGTTTCGTCCTGGTCGGCAGCGAAGTCAAACGGCGAGTCGGTGCTGGATGCCGAGAAGCGCCTGGCAACGGAGTATGCAAATGCATTACCCGCGCGGGATCGGGTGATGCTGGTTCGGGCCGGCGCGTTGATGGAGCCGGTCACGTCCTTCAGCGCGAATCGAGAAGCAGTTCTGAATGCAATCGCATCATCTTCGTCCGGATTTTCTGTACTCAACGCGGATGCTGCGCTCTCTTTTGCACAGCAGGCGCAGAGCTGGTCGGGAGGGCAGAATGGCGAAATCGTTTACGCGGGTCCAGGCCGTATCGGCGAAGGAAGCGCCAGGACAGATGCATCGGCTCCAAACCTGAGGGTGCTATCCGTCCCCGTAGATCCGAATAATTGCGGGATTGCAAGTATCGGTGTGCGCCACAGCGAGGACGATCCCAACGGATGGCAGGCGACGGTTGCGGTCCGAAACTACAGCCCGGCAGCGCGGATGATTCAATTGAAAACCAGCTTCGCCGGAACCCGGTTTGCACCGCGTACTCTCACGCTTGCCCCTAACTCAGAGGAGTTTGCCGAATACAGTTTTTCGACAACCGTTTCTGGCCAGCTTGTTGCCGCCATCGACGGTAACGATTCGTTGTCGCAGGACGACAGTGCCGTACTTGCACTGCCGACGAATGGACCTCTCAAGGTGGTTGCGTATACATCGCGTCCGGAGGTTCTCCGCCCTCTACTTGAGGCAAATCGACGTTTAAGCGTGACATATTCGACCGCGGCCGCTTACAAACCTTCCGTACGCGCCGAAATTACGATCGTTGACGGCTTCTCCCCGAGCCCGTTGCCGCAAGGACCCAGCCTCTTCATCAACGCGTCGGAAGCAGGCTCGCCGATACCGGTTAAAGCGACGGCGGAACAGGCTGTCATCAGCGGGTGGCACACGGAAGGCATTCTTGGAGCCGGTCTGCACGCCAGGGATCTCCGTCTTCCAAGAGCGAAGATATTTCAACTGTTCGACGGAGACGTGCCGGTTGCTGCTGCAGCGGAAGGTCCTGTGATCGTCGCCCGTTCAGCCGGCCGAGGGTATCAGAAGCTGGTAGCGATCGGCTTTGATCCTCTCAGCGGCGCGTTGCGGTACGAAGTCACGACCCCGCTTCTTTTCGCGAATCTGATTCGGTGGCTTGCGCCTGAGTCGTTCCAGGTCACGGAGTTAACCGCGAACCATGTGGGGCAGGCAAGCGTTGCTCTCGATCGCAGCGAGCAAACCGAGAATCGCATACGGGTAACGGACGAGAACGGTTGGTCCATTCCCTTCACGGTCCATCACGGAGCCGTGCAGTTGTTCACGGACCGTCCCGGCATCGTGCATGTCAGCTCCGGAGAACGTGAACGCATTCTTTCGCTCACCTTGCCCGAAGTCGGACCAGCCCTTTGGAAACCCGGAGCGCAGGTGGCCAGGGGGATTCCCAGGCCGTCACGCGGCTTGCCGGATGCAATGGAGCTGTGGAAGTTGCTGGCTCTGCTGGGTGGGCTGGGGCTGGTTGTCGAATATTTTCTCTACGGCCGCCGCCGCTCTGTTTGGAAGCGGAGAATCGCAGCGCGGCGATTCGCCTCACCAGAGAGGGAGCTCGCCGCGAAATGAGCTTCGAACATCCGCTTCTGGTCGTGGTTGCCGTGCTGCCCCTGGTGTGGGCAGCGTGGGGATGGCGAAGCACCTCCCGTCGGAGTACGCTGGTCCTGAAAGCACTCAGCTTTGCCGCGATTCTTTTGGCGCTGGCTCAACCGACCGTGAACTTGCCCCAGACCAGGACGGGCGCGGTGGTGCTGGTGGACACCTCCGGCAGCATCAGCCCCGCGGATCTGCAGCACGCAAGTTCGCTGCTGGCCGACATGGTCCGGCACCGCGGCGGGAACTGGATGAAAGCGGTTCCGTTTGCCGAGCACCCAGTGCCGCTTCATCTGAGCGAAACGGCCGGTTCGCTTCGCCTGGTATCGGCTCCCGGGCCGGCCGGGATGCGTACGAATCTGGAAGCAGCGTTAACCAGCAGCATGTCTGCGATTCCGAATGGCTATTTGCCGAGGCTGGTTCTGATCAGTGACGGCAATGAAAACGAAGGCAGCGTTGTTCGGGCGATTTCCCAGCTTCGCCAACTGCATGTCCCCGTTGACGTAATCCCGCTCTCTGGGCGTTCCGAAACCGGACTCCGGCTGGAATCGATGTCTCTGCCTCATTCCGCGTATGCGGGTGAACAGATTCCCATCGATCTCAGCATCGAATCTCCGCGCGCGATTCGTGCGGATGTTTCGGTTTCCGCAGAAGGAAAAGAGCTGGGAACCAGTTCCGTCGACCTCCAGCCAGGCATGACCAGCGTTCGCGTTCATGCGCGTATCAATTCGAAAGGCACAACTTCGATCTCCGGCCGGATCTCGGCGGACGGTTTATCGGCGGCGAATTTCCAGGGAGCCATCGAGCTGAAAAAGGCCAAAGTTCTCTACCTTTCGCAGGATCCTCAGGGAGCCGATCAGAACCTGTTAAACGCCTTGACCGAAGCAGATTTTGATATCTCTCGAGATCGCTCCGAACTGGGAAGCGATCTGGGTGGTGTTCAGCTTGTCATATTGAATAATCTCGATCTGGGCGGGTTCAGCCAAACGGAAAAGCAGACACTTGAAGCCTACGTGAAGAACGGCGGAGGGTTGCTGCTGATCGGCGGAGAGCGGCAGGTCTACAAAGAAGATAAACAGATGGATGCGCTCGATCGCGTCCTGCCGGCGAAGCTCGCGCCGCCCAAGACTCCTCAAGGCACCTGCGTTGCCCTGATCATCGATAAGTCGTCGTCCATGGAAGGACGCAAAATTGAACTCGCCCGTCTGTCGGCGATCGGTGTTGTCGATCATCTTCGTCCCGTTGACTTGATTGGGATTCTGATTTTCGACAACTCGTTCCAATGGGCGGTCCCAATGCGCCGCGCGGAAGACAAAACTCTGATCAAGCGGATGATATCCGGGATCACTCCGGACGGAGGCACGCAGATCGCGCCTGCTTTGGCCGAAGCTTACCGCAAAGTTCTGCCCTCGAAAGCGATGTTCAAGCACATGGTCCTGTTGACCGACGGCATCTCAGAGGAAGGAGACAGCCTGGACCTCGCTCGCGAAGCACTTTCCCATCAGGTAACAATCTCCACTGTTGGTCTAGGGCAGGATGTCAATCGCAGTTATCTCGAAAAAGTCGCAGCAACATCTGGCGGACAAAGTTACTTCCTGAACGAGCCTTCAGGTCTGGAGCAAATTCTGCTGAAAGATGTCGAGGAGTACAGCGGCTCCACGACGATAGAGAAGCCCCTCACGCCAATCGTCGAACACAAAGCAGAAGTTCTGGACGGAATCGATATGGAGACGGCGCCCGCGCTCAAGGGCTACACTCGGTTCACAGCCAAACCATCGGCCGACTCCATTCTGGGGATCGACCCCGCCAAAAAAGATCCGCTTTATGTTCGGTGGCAATACGGACTCGGGCGCGCGGCGGTATTTTCATCTGATGCCAAGAGCCGCTGGGCCGAGAACTGGGTCACCTGGCCGGGGTTTGACAAATTCTGGATCAATGTCACGCGTGACCTGCTAACGCATACAGAGCGATCGGAAGCGAGCGCTCAGTTTAATCGCACGGACAACGAGATTGTCGTCTCGTATCACCTTGATAGCGGTACTCCTGAGCCGCGCACCGTTCCGCCGATTTACGTTCTTGGCCCCGAAGGATTTGAAAAACCTCTGCAGGTACATGAAACCGCGCCGCATGTTTACACCGGGAAGCTGCGAGTAGGTGAGATCCGAGGGTTGTTCCGCATCCGCCCGCTTTCAGAGTCGGATGTCTTTCCGGAAGTTGGGCTGTATCGCGATCTTGAGGAGTTGGCCGATTACGGTTCCAACGACTCACTCCTTTCACAGATCTCGACTCTCACGGGAGGCAGGTTCAATCCGTCTCCCGCTTCCATCTTTGAGCGCGACGGCCGCTCGCTGTTTAAGACGTGGCAACTGTGGCCCGCCATGCTGGGGCTTGCCATTGCACTCACAATTGCGGAACTGGCCGTTCGCAAGTCCGGTGGAATTCTGGCGAGTCTTCGAAAGAATGCCTGATT
>JAFAUR010000190.1 GCA_019243205.1 Acidobacteriaceae bacterium
TACCCGTCGACGCAACAGAACTCATCGGCAGCCGTGATGAACTGTTCGGTCCGACAGCCCTCATCGAGCTGAGGGTGGGGTTTACCAGCTGCGTAACGATTGTGCCTTCCTACAATCGCAACTGGGCGGCCACGTTAGGAATACCGAACGATAGCGCGGCGTTCCACAGGCCATTATCGTCGACATCGCGCCCGCTCTACGCCAGTTCCGTGTACCCTCCGGTGTACCCTTCTTCTGAATTTCACGGGACTACTAGCCTCTACTGCTACTGGTGGATTTTGCTTATTGTTCAACAAGATGGCTGGCATCAACTGGATACTCTGGGTGCGTGTGTGGTTCGACTCCCGCCGCCTCCACCAAAAACTCCGACCATTTCTACCCCGGACCGTTCCGACACACCTGGAACGCTCATGGAGTGTGTTAATTTCGAAGGAGATCTTTCGACCGGCGCGGTAGCCAAGCGGTAAGGCAGAGGTCTGCAAAACCTTTATTCGGCGGTTCGATTCCGCCCCGCGCCTCCAAACCTGGGCCGCTCGGCCCAGATTCAGAGCTGCAGCTTCCCCTGATACTCCATATCCTTCAACGGAAATTTCACTCGGAGGTCCCCTGACTTGGTCGGCACATGAAATTCGACCGTTTTATTGCTGCTGTTGATCGGGTCTGATTTCGAAAAGTAAACCAACATGCGACCGTCTTTGCCTTGGTCCAGTTCCACCTTTATGGGCTTTAGCGGATCATGACCGGATCGCAATAGCGCGGCGGAACTCTTGACAGAGTCGGCGACCCGTTCCTGATCCGCGAGGCTCGAGGTGGTCTCGGAGTCCAGCGAGGCAGCACGTCCCCCCAACGCGGTAATCGGGAGCCCAATTACAGCGATCACATACTCGTCGAGCGGCTTCAATGATCCAGTGTCAACGCTGTCTCCCGCAACCTTTGCCTCCGCCATTCTCACGACCAGCGCGCTTTGCCATTGCACGGTCACTTCTACCGGTTGGGACTTCGCACCGCTGGGCGGGGCGCCTCGGCTCCCGGAGCTATAAGTTGTCTGCGAGCGCCCCATGCCACGCCGACCCATTCCGCCAGCACTGGGCGGCGGCGGGCCGTTTGGCTGGCTCGCAGTGCGATCGGCCAACGTGGAGCCCTCCGTTGAAGGCTTCATCTTCACTTTCTTGCTCCAGGGCGAGTTGTGCAGGATCTCAAAGGCTTCATGGCCCGTCCACTGCGATGCATCCTGATTGCTCCAATTCGATGACGCGAGGAGTGCAGTCGCAGCAAGCGCCGCCATCAGAGGCAAACGCGAAACAAAAAACCGCCGACGTTCCTTTGATCGCACGCTATTCGGACGTCCGTTCCATGCGCACGGTTCCGCCGCGCCGGCGGTCTAGCCCTTACGCTGCCGGCGTTGTGCCTAGGGCTCCCACTGACGGAGCACCCAAGGCCGACTGTAAAAACCTGGCAACCGACACGGCCAACGCGCGCGGGTATTCCGTCTTCATCAGCACGACCGCCTGCTTTCGCATGATCGTGTGATTGCGCACCCGGTAAAGGTGATATTGACGCAACTGCCCCCGTACGGCCGACTGCGGAAGAATCGCATAACCGAAGCCGGACTCCACCAGTTTTTTGATTACCTCCGTATCATCGGCTTCCATGACAACGTTTGGCTTGATCTCGAGGTTGCGAAAGAACTTTTCAATGATCGAGCGCATGTTGCTTTTGGGCGGGTAGAACAGGAATTTCGCCGCTGCCAGTTCAGCCGGATCGATATATCGAACCGTGTGGCTCCGCACAGCTTTCACCGAGGGCTGCAGAATCAAGAGCTCCTCATCGAACAGCGGCAGCACCGTCAGATTCGTCTCATCATAGGGCAGCGTGATTATCGCGAGATCGAAACGGCGGTCCATCAATCCCGCCACCATTTCTTCCGTCGCTGCCACGGTTACCTGAATCTGGGTCTGAGGGAACTGGGTTCTCAGCATCCGCAAGGGAATTCCCAGCCGGTAAATCAATGTGGTCGCGCCTGTGGCCAGGTGTAGTGGTCTGGCATCCACGCTCGGATCGTTCGCAAATTCCTGCTGAATGATCCGCACCTCGCGTATAACGTTCCTGGCAAGCTCTGCCAGGCGAAGCGCAGCCGGAGTCGGGCTGAAGCGCTTGCCAGTGCGCACGAACAGATCCGTGTGAAGTTCGATAGCGAGATTGTGAAGTTGCAGGCTGACCGCGCCCGGGGACAGGTACACACGTTCAGCGGCCCTGGTCACGCTACCGTGTTGCACAACGGCTAAGAAAAGTTCAAGCTGTCGAATGTCCAAACGCTACTCCGGCCGAAAAGAGTAGCTTATCGAAACGATCCCTCAACGTTCGATGAACAGGATGTCAGAGGAGGGAGAAAGTTACTGGTTAACGCCGGAGGCAAGGAAGCCGCCATCAACAGCCAGGCACTGCCCCGTGATGAAGCTCGCCGCGTCCGATGCCAGAAAGATCGCCGTTCCCACGAGTTCCGGAATCTGGCCAAAGCGCTTCATTGGTGTGCGCATACGCAATTCACGCCCGCGGTCCGTCCCATCGAGTAGCGCTGCATTTAGCTCGGTCCGGAACACTCCGGGAGCAATCGCGTTAACGTTCACGCCCTTCTGCGCCCATTCGACAGCTAGGCTTCGGGTCAGTCCAAGCACCCCCGCCTTCGACGCGGCGTACGCTGTCACTTCGAAGAAGCTTACGAACGAGTTCAGAGACGCGATGTTCACAACACGGCCATGCCCGCTCGCAACCAGTGGCTCGTAAAAGCTCTGGCAAGCGCGAAGCGTTCCCGTCAGGTTTACGTCGACGAGATTGTTCCATTCGCTCTCGCTGATATTCACAGTCGGCTTACGGAAAATCTGCCCTGCAGAGTTGACCAGTATGTCGACCTTCCCGAGTTGCTGAACTACGGAGTCCCGCAATGCATCGATCGAATCCCTCTTCGATGCGTCCACTGTGCTGCGCAGGCTTCGGCGGCCCAGTTTCTCGATTTCGCCCGCCACCTCTGAAACCAGCTGCTCGCGCCGCCCCGTGGCGACCACGTCCGCGCCTGCTTCCGCCATACCCAGCGCAATCGCGCGCCCGATACCCGACGTGCCACCCATAATGACGGCCACACGTCCGCTCAAATCAAATAACTTGGTCGACAATTTGTTCAGGCTCCCAAAAACAGTG
>JAFAUR010000284.1 GCA_019243205.1 Acidobacteriaceae bacterium
ATATTACGCTGCGAATCCGCAGAACATACGCGCGCTCTCGAACGAGCGTGGACCTTCGTCCTTCGACATCGAGTTCATGAACGTTACCAGCCTTGTGTACCAGATTCCTTTTGGGCGCGGACGGAAATTTGGCTCGAACATGAATGCATTTCTTGATGCGGTTGCGGGCGGTTGGGAGATCAACACCATCAACACCGCGAACAGCGGGCCACCCATTGACGTGTCATATTCGCCGTCAACCGCGAATGACGTGACCGGGTTGACAAACGACTACCGCGGTCAGGCGATCATGCGGCCGAATGTCACCGGTCAGGCTGCGACCGGGCTTAGCAAGGGGCAGATGGTGAACAACTACTTCGCCGGTTATACGTTCACTACACCACCCGCATACGCGCCCTTCGGTAACGTAGGACGCGACTCGTTCCGCGCGCCGGGGTTATGGCAGTGGGACTTTGCGGCCGACAAGAACTTTCGGATCACGGAACGGGCGCATCTTCAGTTCCGTTCGGAGTTCTTCAACATCCTGAACCATACCAACTTCGGACTCCCGACTGCAGTCACCACCAGTTCGGCATTTGGAACCATCCGAACGACGTATCCGGCACGACAGATTCAGTTTGCGCTGAAGTTGATGTTTTGATTCACGCTGAGGCGGGTCTGGGCTAAAAGTGCAACACTCAGAAATGCGAGCTGACCAGGCGCGGCTCACCAACACTGTGCCGCGTTTGTAGGCAATGATGGCTAGCACAAGGAGCACAAACATGGGAACAGCGGTAGAGCGGGTCACGAACACCCCGTTGCCAGAGCGCCAGGCCTGGAAAAATCTCGAGCATCACTATGCCTCCGTCAAAGGGCTACATCTCCGACAGCTGTTTGCGGAACAGCCCGACCGGGGCAAAAAGATGACGGCCAAAGCTGTCGGCATTTATCTCGATTTCTCCAAGAACCGCATCACGGATGAGACTCTCAAGCTGCTCGTTCAGCTGGCCGAAGAATGCGGCTTGCGGGAGCACATCGATAGCATGTTTCGCGGTGAGAAAATCAACATCACCGAAAATCGCGCCGTGTTGCATGTCGCGCTGCGTGCTCCGGCGGGCACATCCATCGTGGTTGACGGTCAGAATGTTGTGCCCGAGGTTCATGCGGTGCTTCAGAAAATGACTGATTTTTCCAACCGCGTGCGCACCGGCGAATGGAAGGGGCACACGGGGAAACGCATTCGCAATGTCATTAACATCGGCATCGGCGGCTCCGATCTCGGACCCGTCATGGCCTACGAAGCGCTGAAACATTACAGTGAGCGCTCGATGACGTTTCGCTTTATTTCGAATGTGGACGGCACTGATTTCGCAGAAGCCGTTCGCGATCTCGATGCTTCGGAAACCCTGTTTATCGTCTCTTCGAAAACTTTCACGACGCTCGAGACTATGACGAACGCCCAGGCAGCACGGGCCTGGGCACTTGCGGCCCTGGGAAATGATCCCAAGTCCATTGCGAAGCACTTCGTGGCCGTCTCGACGAACGCGAAGGAGGTCGCGAAGTTTGGAATCGACACGGCCAACATGTTCGAGTTCTGGGATTGGGTAGGTGGACGATATTCCATGGACTCAGCCATCGGTCTCTCGACGATGATCGCGATCGGCCCCGACAACTTCCGTCAAATGCTGAACGGCATGCACGAAATGGACGAACACTTTCGCACCGCGCCGTTCGAACAGAATCTGCCCGCGCTCATGGGGCTGCTCACGGTCTGGTACAGTAACTTCTTCGGCTCCGAAACGGTGGCGGTATTGCCGTATGAGCAGTACTTGAAGCGCTTCCCTGCTTATCTGCAGCAATTGACAATGGAGAGCAACGGCAAGCATGTCACGCTCGCCGGAAATCAGGTCACGTACCAGACAGGCCCGATCTACTGGGGCGAGCCGGGAACGAATGGACAGCACTCGTTTTATCAATTGATCCACCAGGGCACGCGCCTGATTCCATGTGATTTCATCGCGTTCATGAAGACTCTGAACCCGGTCGGACGACAGCACGATTTGTTGATGGCGAACGTTTTCGCTCAGGCTGAAGCGTTGGCGTTCGGAAAAACGGCCGAGCAAGTGAAAGCGGAGGGAACGCCGGACTGGTTAGTGCCTCACCGGGTCTTCGAGGGGAACCGCCCGTCGAACACCATCCTGGTGGAGCGGCTGACACCATCATCACTCGGCAAACTGGTGGCGCTGTATGAGCATTCCGTATTTACGCAGGGGACAATCTGGGGCATCGATTCATTCGATCAGTGGGGCGTCGAGTTGGGCAAGGTGCTCGCGCAACGAATCATCCCCGAACTGGAAAGCCCTGGAGAACCGAAGCTGCAACACGACAGCTCGACGAACACGTTGATCGAGTCTTATCGCAGCCAGAAAGAATAAATGCGAAACAGGCGGCGCACCTGCAGCAAGACAAATGGCTTGTTTACAGCGTGCGCTGCCAATATCCGACATCAATCCATCGATTGAATTTGAACCCCACTTCCCGGAACTGAGCGACTTTCCGGAATCCGAATTTCTCGTGAAACGCAACACTCGCCTCATTTGGAAGCGCAATAGCGCCCAGGACGGCATGGATGGATTGAGCCTGTAATACCGGAAGAAGTTTTCCGTACAGCAGCGAGCCGATCCCTCGGCTTGTGCAGCCCGGAGCAACATACACTGTGATCTCGACGGAGAAGCGATAAGCCGTTCGATTTTTCCAACGTGTGGCATAGGCGTACCCGCTGATTTGGCCGCTGTCCTCAGCAATTAGCCAAGGCAGAGAGGCAGACCAAACCTCCGCAAGGCGGCGCGTGACCTCCGCAGTCGTAACCGGATCCTCTTCAAAAGTAACTACCGACTCGCGGACGTAGTGATTGTAGATTTGCGCGATGGTGAGGGCATCGCCCGGTTCCGCTTCTCGAATCTTTGTGCCTGCATCCGCTTTCGTCATATTTCGTCGCCTGTTCGACCGCTATTTTAGTTGCGACTACCGGAACTTGGCCGCGGCGAGCGAATTCGGTATATAGAGTATTGAAACGTGAGGAGGGCTAAGTGGCTGAACCAATTCTTATCGCTCGGGGCGAAGACGATCTGTTATTGAGGCCTAATCTAGTGAATCGTCACGGGCTCGTTGCCGGCGCGACAGGCACCGGCAAGACAGTGACCTTGCAGGTTATGGCGGAACGTCTTAGCCGCGCGGGTGTGCCCATCTTCGCCGCCGACGTGAAAGGCGATCTTTCGGGCATCAGCAAACCCGGCCAGGAGACGCCGAAGATCAAGGCGCGCATCGAACGCATGAAGCTCGACAACTTCCAGTTCGCGGGCTGCCCCGTCACCTTCTGGGACGTCTTCGGCGAGCAGGGACATCCGATGCGGGCGACAGTTTCCGAGATCGGTCCGCTTTTGTTCAGCCGCATCCTCAATCTGAACGACACTCAGACCGGCGTGATGTCGCTGGTTTTCAAGATCGCTGATGACCACGGGCTTCTGCTGCTGGACTTGAAAGACCTGAAAGCAATCCTGCAGTATGTCGGAGAGCAGAGCAAGCAGTTTCAGACGGAATACGGCAACATCTCTGCGGCAAGCATCGGCGCAATCCAGCGCGGGCTCGTGGCGCTCGAGAACGAAGGCGGCGCGCATTTCTTAGGCGAACCGGCGCTGAATATCGAAGACTTACTCCAAACCGACAGTAGCGGGCACGGCGTAGTGAATTTGCTTGCGGCGGATCGGCTGCTCAAGTCCCCCCAACTGTACGCAACGTTTCTACTGTGGTTGCTTTCGGAACTGTTTGAGCGGCTGCCTGAAGTCGGCGATCCTGATAAGCCCAAGCTTGTCTTCTTCTTCGATGAGGCGCACCTGCTGTTTACGGATCAGCCCGCGACATTGCTCACGAAGATCGAACAAGTAGTGCGACTCATCCGTTCGAAAGGCGTAGGC
>JAFAUR010000391.1 GCA_019243205.1 Acidobacteriaceae bacterium
TGCGCTTGAGACCATTCTTCCGTACACGACTGTGGCCGTGATTCTTGCGGCTTTGTACGTTGCCTACACCTTCTACTCTCGCCACGAAAGTTCTCGGAAGGCGCAGGAAGCGATTGCGGCTCAGCAGGAAGACGCGCGAAAACACCAGGTCGAGCAAATCTATGGCGCCGGTGAAGTTCGCTTTACTACATTCGGCGCGGACGAAGCCGTGGTCACACGCGGTCACTCGACACAGCTTTGCTACGGTGTTCTGAACGCGACGAGCGTCAAAATGGATCCGCCATTATCGGAGCCGGGCAAAGTGACAGCCCATCACTGCGTCGAAATTTCACCGCGTGAAACTACGACTTATACGATTACGGCTTCGAATGGCAAGGGCGATACGAAAACAGAATCGGTCACCGTACAGGTGAAGTGAGGCTCTCACGCGCTTTGATCGGCAAACTGAATGAGCGCGCGAATATACCCGTAGCAGAAGGCGAAAGACTGTAAACCGTTCGGATCGTTTGGCGCAACAGGAACATGGTCCGGCATCAGCATGTACGGATAGCCGATCTCTTTATAGACCTGAATGGCCCGGACGAAATCTACGTCGCCTTCATCCGGGTAAACCTCGACGAAATCATTCCGGTGCCCGCGTATGTTGCGGAAATGCACATTGAAGATTTTCCCGCGTGAGCCGAAGTAGCGAATAACATCATACATTTGCGTCCCGGGATCGGTGAGCATTTCCGAAACGGTGCCTTGGCAGAAATTCAAGCCGTGATACGGGCCCTCGCGGATGCTGACGAAACGCTTCAGCCCATCTACAGTCCCGAGAACGCGCGTTACTCCCTGGTAGCCTTCAGGCGGAACGCCGGGATCGTGCGGGTGGCAGGCCATGCGTACTTTGTACTCGTTCGCAACCGGAATGATGCGATCAAGAAAGTAAGTGATGCGCTCCCAGAACGCGTCCGCGTCGACGTGGCCGGCGCGTGTAAGAGGCGGGTTCGGATGTGCTTCAGCTAGTTTCCAGGTGCTGTAACTGGCATCGCCACGGCCGGGAGTGCGGCCGGTACGCAGCACGCCGAGCAGGCTCATGTTGTATTTGATCGACGGCACGCCAGCCTCATGGCAGTTGCGGATCAAAGTTTCGAGCGAGTCAATGTCGCGATCCCGCTCCGGGCTCTGGGCCAGCATGATGGCGGGATGTTTTTCCTTGTCGATATGAGCGGATTCCAGAAACGGCGGGGCGATGCAATCGACGCTGATGCCGTATTTCGCCGCAAGGTCGACCGTACCTTTCAGTTCATCGAGTGTCGCATAGAGACGCCCGTCCGCAATTTCGGGGTAAGCGCAGATGTTGCGTACGCCGTAGCGCGCGAGATATTGCAAATGCGTGTCGTTCGTCGGTGCGCTCTGGCAGCCTAGCTTCATCAGCGCACGCTTGGGATGCGCGGAGGTATCTGACGCAGGTGCGCCTATGGCGGTCAGAGACGCAGCTGCGAGAAAATCACGTCGCTTTATCACTGAACATCCTCCTCATCGTTGTCGGCAACCGAAGGCGGCGCACTCTTCACGTCACGGGGTAACAGAAGAGATAAGGCCGGAATCGAAGCTTTTCGTAGCTCGCTGTTTAACCGGGTGAGATCCTCTTTTTGGATGACGTTCCATCGAGTCATCAGTTTTTCGAGCGCTGCACGGCGTTCTGCGGCAGCCGCTACGAGTTGGCTTGTCGGAGCCGCATCGGCTTCAATGAGAGTATTCAATAGGCCGGTGAGGGATCCGTTCACGGTGGCAAGCGTATCGGGTGCAGCCGGTGCGCCGCGGCTGCCGAAACGTCCGGATTCACCGGAAAGCGCCACTAGTTTGCCATTGAACTGCTCCAGTTTCTCGCGGGTCGAGGGGTCGGCGGATTGACGTTTGGCGATCTGGGATCGCAGTGAGCGGATCTGCTCATACGCGGCGGTAGAAGGCAGTAGCTCGTCGTAAATCTGCTTCGAAAGCGTAAACTGCGCGTTCAGATCTTTGAGCGAGGTGTGGACGCGCGGATCCATCGTCACAATCAACGGTTGCGAAGAGCTCTGTCCGTCGACCGTCAGCCTGGCTGTGTACTTTCCCGGCATGACCCAGGGACCCGATGAAGCGGGAGGAGTATCGCGGAAAACAGCTTGCATCGGGTATTCCGAACGCTGTCCGGGAATCGGAGCGAAACGCATGTCCCAAAGAAAGCGATGCATTCCAGCGGATCTCGACAGCGGCTGCGGAGGTCGAACCCAGTATCTCGGAATGGCAAGCAGCGGATCGACCGGCGGGATGGGATCGCTGCTTGCGTAGTGACGAATCGGGTGACCATTTGTGTCGAGTATGTCGAGAGTTACTTCGGCGGCATCATTAGCGAGATAGTAATCGACCATGGCCCCATCCGGCGGATTCTGGGCCGACGGTGTGTCCGGCGGAAGCGGCGTGTCCGTATTCATGTCCCAACGGATGCGGATGGCAGTCTGCGGACGGAATAGTACAGCCGTCTCACCGGCCGTTGACGGCGACAACTGGCTAAGCGGCGAGATGTTATCGAGAATCCAGAAGCCCCGCCCGTGTGTAGCGGCAATCAGATCATCGTCCTTGATCATCAAGTCGCGAATCGAGGTTGCGGGCATGTTGAGGCGCAGCGGCTGCCAGTGGTCGCCATCATCAAACGAAACAAAGGTGGAGCGTTCGGTGCCCGCAAAGAGCAGGCCCTTGTGGAACGGATCTTCGCGGACGACGTTGGTGGGTGCGTCAGGCGGGAGCCCGCTCACGATTTCCGTCCAGTTCGCGCCACCATCATGCGTGCGGTAAATGTGCGGGCGCAGATCATCGAGGCGGAACGTGTTCACCGCGATGTAAGCGGTTCGGCGGTCGAAGTGACCGGCATCAATGATAGAAACTTTGGCCCAAGGTTGAAGCGCTCTGGGCGTAACATTCTTCCAGTTCGCGCCGCCGTCAGCCGTGAAGTGCACGAGTCCGTCATCCGTTCCTGCCCAGATGGTCTTGAGGTCCAGAGGCGAAGGGGAGACCGCATAGATCACCCCGCGGCGGGTCGGCTGCGCTGACGGGCTGTCGCGATACTTGCCCACGCTTGGCGGGAGCGTCCAGGTTTCACGCGAGAGATCCGGGCTGATCTGGGTCCAACTCGCGCCTCCATTCGTTGTTTTCCAAAGAGTGTTCGCGCCGAAGAAGAGCGTGTGTGAAGCGACGGGGGAAAAAACGAGCGGCGCGGTCCGGACTGTCCGGTAATCCCCTGACCTCACCGGCTTCGGGCCGATATTCTGCACCTGGCCCGTGCGCCGATCGAACCGAGTAACTTTGCCGCCATACACGATGTTGGGATCGAGCGGATCAGGCACAGCGTTACCGTATTCCTCGACGCCTACGGGAAGCCACTCGCGCATGGTGATCTCGCCGTAGTTGCCTCGCGACGATACGCAAGCGGAGCCGCTTTCCTGCTGCCCGCTACAAACGTGAAACGGAAAAGCATTGTCGACGCCAACGTGATACATCTGCGCAGTCGGCTGGTTGTACCATTCGCTCCAGGTTTCTCCGCCGTTAACGGTTACGATTGCGCCCTGATCGCTCACGACGAGCATGATCTCCGGCCGGTTGGGATTGATCCAGATGCCTTGGTAATCATCGCCGCCAGGCGCGCCACGAATGCCGGTCCATGTTTTTCCGCCATCCCTGGATTTCCAGGTGACGACGCTCGCGCTGTAAACGATGTCCGCGTTTTGGGGGTCGACCGCGGGAACCGGGAGGTCACCGCCTCCGATACGCGCCGCCGGCCTGGGATCATTCGTGATCTTCGACCAGCTTTCTCCGGCATCGTCCGAGCGGTAGATGCCAAGTCCATGCATAGTCGCGACACTGGCAAAGATTCGGCGCGTGTTACTTGGCGCAATAGCGAGATTAGCCTGCACGAGGCCGTCATCCCCTTTAGGCAAGCCGGTCGTCAATGGCTGCCAGGTCTTGCCGCCGTCTTTCGATTTGAAAATCCCGCCGCCCGTTCCACTCCAGGCCGCGTTTTCCCATGGACCCTGGCGCGCTTCCCACAACGTGGCGTAGACGAGATCGGGGTTGGACGGATCGATCTCGACATCGTTGCCACCCGTGTTCTCATCCTTGTAAAGCACCTTTTCGAACGTTTGGCCGCCATCTGTAGACCGGTAGATACCCCGCTCTTCATTGGGCCCATATGGGTGGCCTAGAACGGCGACGAAGAGCTTTTCGGGATTGCGCGGGTCGACCGCGATATGCGGAATCTGTTGGCCGTCTCGCAGGCCGAGGTGCGTCCAGGTCTTGCCGCCATCGACAGATTTGTAGATGCCGTTGCCGGTCGAGAGATCTGGGCGTTGCAGGCCTTCGCCGCTCCCGACATAGATGATGTTCGGGTCAGAAGGAGCAACAGCGATCGCGCCGATCGAACCCGATTCTTCGGAATCGAAGATCGGATTCCAGGTGCGGCCGTAATCGTTGGTCTTGAACACACCGCCGTTGACCTGGGCGATGTAGAACGTGCTCGGCTGGCTCGGAACTCCCGCAAGAGCGCGGGTCCGACCGCCACGGAGCGGGCCGATATCGCGCCATTTTAAATCGCCGAACAGGGTCGGATCGAGTGATTGAGCGCCAAGAGCCGATACACCTATAACTAATGCCGTGCAAACGGGAAGAATACGCATCTTCGTATCTCAAGATTGTGTCAAATGGCCAAATCGCTGACGCATTACGGAATTCGCCATACCGAGAAACGAGACTGACGCGACGAGTCACCC